>CACPDT010000005.1 GCA_902632665.1 uncultured Pelagibacteraceae bacterium
TAACAATAAATACAACTCTATCATCTTTTTTAAAAACAAAATTGGATCTAGGTATAATTATTTTTTTATCTCTTAATACAGCGCCAATTCTTAGTTCATCAGGTAAATTGGAGTTTTTAATTTCTTTATTGATTAATTCAGAAGTTTCTATTATTTCGGCTTCAATTACCTCGTATTCACCATCTGATAGAGTATAAGCATTTTCAATTGTTCCTTTGTGGATATGTTTTAAAATACTTGAAACAGTTGTCATTCTTGGATCAATTAAATCATCAATTTTTAACGATGATTGAAGAAGTGAATAATTTGGTTTATTAATTAATGCCATTGTTCTTTTATCGTCTATATCTTTTTGGTCTTTAGCGAATTTTTCGACTAATACACTGACCATTAAGTTATCTTCATCATCATTTGTTAAAGCTAATACAGTTTCGGCTTCCCCTAAATTTGCCTCATTTAAAACTTCTTCATCTAGGCCATCGCCATTTATAACAATAGTATCATTAAGTTGATTTGCTAAAAACTCTGCTCGCTCCTTATTTTTTTCAACAATTTTGACCCTAATTGTTTCTAAAGTCTCCTCAATGTTCTTAGCTAAATTAAAACCAATGTTTCCACCACCAATGATCAAAATCTTTTTTGAAATTTTTTCTTCATGACCAAATGCTTCAAGAGTTTCTGGCATTTGAGATGAATTAATGATCACATAAATTTTATCATTTTTTTTTACAGAGTCTGTTTTTTTTGGAATAAAAAATTTATTGTCTCTATTAATTCCGATAATATTTGCTTCTAATTTTGGATATTTGTTTGTGAGTTCATTAAACTTAATACCTATAGATTTGCAATCTTCTTTGATGAATATCTCCAGTAATCTTATTTTATTATCAGCAAATGGTACACTATCTAATGCACCTGGCGCCTCTAATTTTCTTTGAATTGATTTAGAAATTTCAATTTCAGGAGAAATAATAACATCAATTGGTAAATTTTCTTTATTGTAAACCCTTGTAAATCTTGGGTTTAGATAGTCTTGTGATCTAATTCTTGCTATTTTTTTTTGAATATTAAATATTGAAAACGCTATTTGACATATCAGCATATTTATCTCATCATTTCTTGTAACTGCTATGATCATATCGGTTTCTGCCGCATTAGCTTTTTCAAGAATTGATGGATATGTAGCTTTTCCAACGATCGCCTTAACATCCAAACTATCATTAATTTTTTGGATATCCTCACTTGATTGATCAATAACTGTTATTGAATGGCCTTGTTCACTCAATAACTTTGCGATAGTAAAACCTACTCTACCAGCACCACAGATGATTATATTCATTTCAGTTAAATTCTTTTATTCCTAAACCTTTAAGCTTCCTATGAAGAGCACTTCTTTCCATACCGACAAAGTTAGCTGTTTTAGATATATTCCCATTAAATTTTTTAAGTTGAATAGTTAAATACTCTTTTTCAAAATTTTCTCTAGCCTCTTTTAATGGCACAGATAAGCTGTTTTCACTAATCTTATCATCATAATTGTCGCTTTTTAAAGACTCTTTGACGATGTTAGAAATTTTATCTTTTGAGTCAGGTTGTAAAATTGCAATCCTTTCAATCAAATTTCTAAGTTCTCTCACATTACCTTTCCAGTTATGATTTAATATATATGTATCGTTTTCATCAATATCTAATTCTTTTATGTTATAATTTACAGAAATCATTTTTGAAAAATATTTGATGAGAAGAGGAATGTCTGAAATTCTCTCATTTAAAGATTTAATGTTAATTTCAAAAACATTTAATCTATGAAATAGATCTTCTCTAAAATTGCCTATTTTAATTTCATCTTTTAAATCCTTACTTGACGAACAAATTAATCTAACATCAACATTTATATCATTGCTCCCATTTAATCTTTTAAATTTTTGATCAATCAACACTCTTAAAATTTTTGATTGAATCACAAGGGGAATTTCAGAAACCTGATCAATTAATAATGTACCTTTATTTGCTTTTTCCAGAGCACCATATGAAATTGACCCATCACTTTTTTCTTCTCCAAATAATTCTTGTTCATATTTTTCTGAGTCAAGAAGTGCGCCATTTAAAATAATAAATGGATTTTTTTCTCTTTTAGAATTTTTATGAATTTTTCTTGCAACTAATTCTTTTCCTGAACCTGACGGCCCATTTATAAGTATCCTACTTTCTGTTAAGGATATCTTTTTGATTTGCTCTCTTATCGTAGATATATTTTTACTATCACCTATTAAATCATATGAAGAGAATAACTTATTTTCATAATCTTTATTTTGTTTTTTTAATTGAAGATTTTCAACTGCTCTACTAATAAAATTTAATAACCTTGTTTGATCAAAGGGTTTTTCTACAAATTCAAATGCACCATGTTTTAATGAGTCAACTGCCATCTCAATATTTGCATGTCCAGTAATGATAATAACTGGGACATCTTTATTTTTGGATTTGATATGTGAGAGTAATTCTATCCCATCATTATCACCTTTATCTAATTTGACATCTAAAATAGCCACATCGGGCATTTTTTTATCAATTTCTTTTAATGCTTGATTATAATTTGCTGCAACTCTTGTTTTATAACCAGCATCAACAATTAATTCATTAAGGATATTTCTAATATCCGCATTGTCATCAACTATTAATATCTCAGTACTCATTTAAATTAAATTTTATTTGTATTCTAGCACCATCGTTAATTGGAATAAATTCAAGTTCACCTTTGTGGTCATTTATAATTTTATTTACTATAGATAATCCAAGTCCAGTTCCATTTTTTTTTGTAGTGTAGTAAGGGTTTAAAATTTCTTTAATTTCATTTTGATTAAAACCAATACCATTGTCTTCTAATGAAATTAAAATATGGTCATTATTTGATAAAATTTCAATTGATATTTTCTTAGTGAAATCAGGTCTTTTTTCATTTTTTTGCTCAATACTTTCAATTGAATTCTTAATTAAATTAAAAATAACTCTTGAAATTTGTTCTTTATCACATTGAAATAAAATTTCTTCATCTTTATTGGAAAAATTAATTTGTATGGATTTATCTATTTCAGATAACAATTTAATATTATCATTTAATATTTTTACTAAATCATTCTTCTTTAAGATTGGTTTGGGCATTCTTGCAAAGTCTGAAAATTCATTTACCAAATTTTCAATTTGTTTTATTTGATTATTTATAATCTTTAAATTTTCTTTAAATGATTCTTGATCTTCATTAATTATCTGTTTGGAATATTTGTCTTTTATTCTATCGATAGTTAATTGTATTGGCGTAAGAGGGTTCTTAATTTCATGAGCAAGTTTTCTAGATAAATTTCCCCATGCTTTATATCTCTCATTTATTATCAATTTTTCTTGCTGGTTTTTTAGTCGACTTATCATAGAATTAAAGTTTTTATTCAACACTTCCATATCTTTATCAGTTTTAATCTCTGGAACTTTTGTATTTAAGTTTCCATAGCCTATTTCTGTTGATGCTAGAATAAGATTATTAATAGATCTAAAAAATCTCGATGAAAATCTAATTGCAATTGTAATAGAGATAAATAAAAGTAATGAAACAATGATAATATAAATAATAAAAAAAGAAATTTTTATACCTGTGCTTCTGTCTTCAACAGTATAATAAAAATTAATAGCTTCTTGAGACTCCGCTAAATAATTTGATATATCTTTATCTAGAAATTTTACCACATAAATAAATCTATCTTTTGATGATTGCAGTTTCATAATCGCAGCTGAGATATTTGCTTTAGTATCAATTATCTTTAATGGTCGATCATCCTCAAGTACTAAATTTAATGCTTTATCAACAGGTGGAATGTATTTTTCTTTTTTTTCGGTTGAATATAATAAATTTTTTTTCTTATCAATTATATGAATTTCGTCAACATCCCTTATTAATTTTTGTGTTCTTAAAAACCTTAAATATTCCTTTGCATTTTCATTTAAAAAATTTGCACTTTTGTTTGTGTCAAAAGCAATCAAAATAATATCTGATTGTATTTTATTTCTTACTTCTTCAACATAATTTTTCGCAAGTTCATATGAATTATTTACAACAGTTGTAACTTTTTTATCAAAATATTTTTCTAGGGCAAAAGAAAAAAGGAATAGAGAAAAAATTGAAATTAAGATTGATGGTATTAGAGTAAATAAAGAGAAATATGTTATATATCTTTTATTTGAGCTTAAACCATCCTTATCAATATCATTCTTAATAGAATTTTTGACTTCAACAAAAATAAATATAAATAGTAAAACAAGTAAAAAAATATTTAAAATTAATAAATATTGTAAATTTTTTTCATTTAATTCTACAAAACTTCTATCAATAAATGTTAAAAAAGTTAAAAAACCTATAAATAGTGTGATACTAGATAGAATAATAATGATTATATTTTTTTTCAAAAATTCTAACATGATTTAGAATTATAGCATTAAAACAAATGAACAACTATTTTGTAATATTGGCAGCTGGAAAAAGTAAGAGATTTAGTAAAAAAATACCTAAACAATTCTTTGAGTACAAAAATAAAGAAATAATTGATCACTCAATTGAAAAATCCCTAAATTCAAAGCTATTTAAGAAAATTTTAATCGTTTCAAATAATCTTAAATATCTTAAAAAAAAAAAATATCCAAAATCAATAATCATTATTAAAGGTGGAAAAGAAAGATCAGACTCTTCTTTAAAAGCTTTAAAATATCTCAAAAAATATAAGCCAAAAAATGTATTTATACATGATGCTGCAAGGCCAAATTTCTCAATTAGATTACTAAAAAATATTGCTAATAATTTGAAAAATAACAAAGCCGTGGTTCCAATTATTAATTCAAAAGACACAATAAAATATAAAACTCAAAACCAAATTTTTAATCTTAATAGAAACAATTTATTATTAACACAAACGCCTCAGGCATTTAGATTTAGAGAACTATATGAGATTGCAAAAGATCAAAAAAATAAAGTTACTGATGAAGCAACATTATTTATAAATAAAGATTTTAAAATAAAATTTATATCAGGTGAAAAAGCAAATAATAAAATCACATATATTGATGATATTAAAACTCCCAAGACCTTTTATGGTATAGGTTTCGATATTCACAAATTAGTAAAAAATAAAAAACTATATCTTGGAGGAGTAAAAATTCCTTTTCATTCAGGTCTTGAGGGTCATTCAGATGGAGATGTGATTTTACATGCAATTATAGATTCTATTTTAGGAGCTCTTAGAAAAAAAGATATTGGAACATATTTTCCTAATACAAAAAAATTTAAAAATATTAGATCTCCAAAAATGCTAAAACCAATTATATTTAATCTTAATAAATCTAATCTAATTATAAATAACTTGGATATAAACTTAATTTGTCAAAAACCAAGAGTTTCAATATACAGAAACAAAATAATTAAATCAGTCTCAAAATTAACTGGTCTTAATGAAAACCAAATAAATTTAAAGGGTAAAACAGTTGAAAAATTAGGTTTAATAGGAAAAGAAAAGGCTATCGCTTGTGAAACCATAATTTCAATTACAAAATATGATTAAAACTTTTAATTCATTATTAGTAACAATGTTTGGGATAGGAAAAATTAAGATCATTCCTGGAACTTTTGGATCCTTAGCAACAATTATTATTCTTTATTTTTTTTTTCACATAATAAATTTGTCACCAAATTTAGTTTTAACAATTTTGGGTATAATTTTTATTTATTCATTCATCGCAATAACATCACACATAAAGGAGAAAGAAAATAAAGATCCAAAAGAGGTTATTATTGACGAATTTATAGGTCAATCTATACCAATTTATCTCTATGAAATATCGCATGGTACACAAAAAACATCTGATGAAGCCGTAATTATTTATTGTATTTGCTTTGTACTTTTTAGATTTTTTGACATTTTAAAACCATTTCCAGTAAATTATTTTGACAAAAATTATAAAAATAGTTTTGGTGTAATAATGGACGATGTGTGTGCAGGATTATATGTTGTTCTATCTTTAATTTGTTTTATGTTATTAATTAGCTATTTAAATTAATGAAATCTTTAGTCAGACTTTTAGCAAAAAAAAAATTAAAACTTTCAATTGTTGAGTCTTGTACTGGTGGGTTATTAGCTAGTTCAATTACCTCAATAAGTGGTGCTTCAAAAATATTTAATCTCGGGTTAGTCACTTACTCTAACGGGGCAAAAATCAAATTTCTTAAAATAAATAAGAATATAATAAAAAAATATGGTGCTGTTAGTCACGAATGTTGTTTAGCGATGGCTAATAACTTATCTAAAATATCAAAAGCTAATATTAACGTTTCTATTACTGGAATAGCAGGACCAAGTGGTGGCACAAAACTTAAGCCAGTGGGTCTTGTTTATATTGGGATCAAAAAAGGTAAAAAAATACAAGTAAATAAGTGTTTATTTAATAGTAAAAAAAGATCTTCAATTCAAAAGGCGACTGTAAAAAAAACCTTAAATTTAATTCTTAGAGCTTCCAAATAAGCTCTCAGCTCTTTTTTGAAATGCATCAGCTATTTTTTCTAAGCCAAATTTAAAAGATACTACCATTAAAGAATTTAAAAATTTGTTTTTAATTTCAAAATCAATATCAAAAGTGACCTCCGTAATACCATTGTTTTTATCAGTAAACGTCCAATTATTTGATAGATGATTTAATGGTCCCTCTATGTTTTTTACACAGATTGAGTCATTTTTTTTATCATAAGCTACATCACTTTTGTAAGTATCTTTGAATGGTCCCTTACCAATTGTAAGATCAGCAATTATTTTTTGTAAGTCACCTTCATTCTTATCTTCATAGATTTTGGCATCATAACAAAAAGGAACAAACTGAGGGTATTTTTCAATATCAAGCACAAGATTTATCAAATCTTTTTTTTTACATTCAATTAACCTCTTTACAGAAGCTTTTGGCATTAATTCAAATTTAATCTATTTTTTTGAAGTTTAGCAAAATCTTCGTCTGCATGGTAAGAAGATCTAGTCAGAGGAGATGATGAAACTAAAAGAAAACCTTTTGATTTTGCAATAAGTTCTAACTCTTTAAATTCATCTGGATGATAATATCTTTCAAGAGGATGGTGTTTAACAGATGGCTGAAGATATTGACCGATTGTAATAAAATCTACATTTGCAGATCTTAAATCATCCATTACTTGTAATATTTCATCATGTTCCTCTCCAAGACCAACCATTATTCCTGATTTAGTAAATACTTTAGTATTATCTTTTTTTGCATTTTTAAGAAGTTCTAGAGATGCAAAATACCTAGCCCCTGGTCTTACTTTTAAATAAAGTCTCGGCACAGTTTCAATATTATGATTAAATACATCTAAATCTGCCTCAAGTAATTTTTTATAAGAGTCCCCTTTTCTTAAAAAATCTGGTGTTAAAACCTCAATAGTAGTATCTGGATTTTTTTTTCTAGTGGTTTCAACTACTTTTTTAAAATGATTTGATCCACCATCCGGTAAATCATCTCTATCGACTGAGGTGATAACTACATGTCTTAAGTTCAATTTTTTAACTGCATTGGCTATCTTAATATCCTCAAATGGATCCAATTTTTCTGGTTTTCCAGTTTTTACATCACAAAATGCACAAGCTCTAGTACATGTGTCACCCATTATCATAAATGTGGCATGTCGTTTGCTCCAACATTCAGTTATATTTGGACAATTAGCTTCTTGGCATACAGTTACAAGATTACTTCTATTAACAACTGTTTTTGTTGTAAAAAATTCTTTACTATTAATTAATTTCGATCTTATCCATTCTGGTTTTTTTTTTATTGGGTTGATTGGATTTTTAACTTTTTCTGGATGTCTTGGTCTAATTTTTTGAGTCATTTTTTTTTATAATATAAATTTTTTCATTTTTTTTACCAAATATAAATCTTTCTCTAATCAAAGATTCTATATAATCAAGATCTAGATTGTCACTTAACAATGAATTCTTAAATTCTAAGTCGCTTATTTGGTTTATTATTATAGATTTTTGTTGTTTTAAGTTTTTTAAAATCTCTTTTTTTTCGAAATATGAAATTAGTCCTCTTTGACCAGATAAAAGATTGAAAAAGAAGTAAAGAATCAGAAAAGTAGAAACTAATAAAAGGTAATTTTTTTTTAATCTTTGAAGCATTAACGAATCTTATTCATTCTAGCTTTTTTTCCAAGTTCTTCTTCTATACGAATTAACTGATTATATTTAGCCACTCTTTCTGATCTAGCTAAAGATCCTGTTTTTATTTGGTTTGAGTTGGTTCCAACTGCCAAATCAGCAATAAATGTATCTTCACTATCTCCTGATCGATGTGAAATAATAGTATTAAATCCGATAGTTTGAGCAAACCTAATGACATCAAGTGTTTCTGAAACTGTGCCAATTTGATTTAGTTTTATTAAAATTGCGTTTGATGATACGTTTAAAAACCCCTTTTTTAACCTTTCCAAATTTGTAACATAAAGATCATCTCCAACTATCTGCACTTTTTTAGTAGATCTCATAAATTTACTCCACGACGTCCAATCATTTTCAAAGAATGGATCTTCAATAGATTTAATTTTATATTTGTTAATCATTTTTTTGTATTCTAAAATTGTCTTATCAACATTAACGTATTTTTTTGAATGAATAGAATATTTACCTTTTTTAAACAATTCATTTGCCGCAACATCCAAACAAATTGAAACATCTTTACCATTTCTAAATCCTGATTTTTTAATTGATAAAACAATCAAATCTAAGGCCTGATTGTTGCTATTAATCATCGGTGCAAATCCACCTTCATCACCAACCGATGTGGCTAAACCTTTTGCTTTAAGTAATTTACTTAAGTTTTTTATCACTAAATAACATATTCTCATTGCTTCAGAAAAAGATTTTGCTTTATCTGGTCTTATCATGAATTCTTGAATTCTAAGACCATTGTTAGCATGAGCTCCACCATTAATAATATTCATTAATGGATATGGTAATTGAAAATTTTTTGTTGCATTAAAAGATTTATAAAGGGGAATTTTTTTTACTTTTGCTGACAATTTTTTTGCAGCCATCGATACCGCTAATATCGCATTGGCTCCTAGTTTTGTCTTTTGCTTAGTGCCATCTAAATTAATAAGTATTTCATCTATTCTTTCTTGATCATGCACGTTTTTATTTCTTAGGACTCTTGATATTTTGAAATTTATTAAATTGATTGCTGAGAAAACACTTTTACCTAAATATCTTTTATTGTTGGTATCTCTTTTTTCATAGGCTTCATAAGTACCTGTAGAAGCTCCTGATGGACATATTGCTTTAGCACTTTTGTTTTTAACATAAACCTCTGCTTCAATAGTTGGATTTCCTCTGCTATCAAAAACTTGTCTTGCTCTAACTTTTAAAATTTTACTCACTTAATTTTTAATAAGATTATCTATATCGCTTAATTGTTTTAAAAGATCTTCTAATTTATCTAACGGTATCATGTTAGGTCCATCAGATGGAGCATTATCTGGATTTTGATGGGTTTCAATAAAAACTCCTGCAACTCCAACTGCAACTGCAGCTCTTGCTAAATATTCAACAAACTCTCTTTGACCACCACTTTTTTCTCCAAGACCACCTGGTTGTTGTACTGAATGTGTTGCATCAAAAATTACTGGATAACCATTCCTAGCCATTATTGGTAACGACCTCATGTCTGAAACTAAAGTGTTGTATCCAAAACTCGCACCTCTTTCAGTTACTAATATCTTATCATTTCCAGACTCTGAAATTTTCTTTGTGACATTAACCATATCCCATGGTGCAAGGAATTGACCTTTTTTTACATTAATAATTTTATTTGTTTTAGCTGCAGCAATTAACAAGTCTGTTTGTCTACATAAAAAAGCTGGGATTTGTAAAACATCAACATGTTTTGAAACGATTGCACATTGCTCTGCATTATGAATGTCTGTTAGGATAGGGACATTTAATTCTTTTTTAATCTTATCAAACACAGGTAATGAAGCTTCTAATCCAGCTCCCCTTTTGCCTTTTAAGCTTGTTCTGTTCGCTTTATCAAATGAAGTTTTGTAAATAAATCCAAGACCAAATTTTGAGGTAATTTCCTTAATTTTTCCTGCCATATCCATTGCATGTTGTTCACTTTCAAGTTGGCAAGGTCCAGAAATTATACAAATCTTATTATTGTTCGAAATTTCTATTTTTCCACAATTTACTTTAATGCTGCTCATTTGTGATTTTTTGATGCTTTGATAAAAGATGAGAATAAAGGATGTGGAGCAAAAGGTCTAGATTTAAATTCTGGATGAAACTGTACTCCAATAAACCAAGGATGATTTTTTAACTCAATTATCTCAGGTAAAAATCCATCAGGTGATAAACCAGAAAAACTCATTCCTTTTTTTTCAAATTTGTCTTTTAGATTGATGTTAACTTCATATCTGTGTCGGTGTCTTTCTTTGATAATTTTCTTTCCATAAATTTTTTGAATTTTGGAATTATTTTGTAATTTCGCATCGTAAGAACCTAATCTCATTGTTCCACCTAAATTTTTATCAGTTCCTTTGATAGTTTTTCCATCTTTAATCCACTCATTTATTAATCCAATTACAGGTATACCATTTCTATCAAATTCACTCGAAGTTGCTTTTTTTAAATTTAATTGATTTCTTGCAAATTCTATAATTGCCATTTGCATTCCATAACATATCCCAAGAAAGGGGATCTTGCTTTTTCTAGCATATTTTATTGACTCTATTTTTCCAGTTGTTCCTCGTTTACCAAAACCACCGGGTATTAATATACCTGAAATGTGTTTAAGTTTTGATTTAATCTCAGAAACTTTTAATTTTTCAGAGTCTATTCTTACTAAATTTACCTTAACATTATTTTGAATACCTCCATGAGTAAGAGCTTCATCTAGAGATTTATAAGCATCTTTTAGCTCAACGTATTTACCAATTATGGCAATATTCACTTGTTTTTTAGTTTGTAAAATAATTTTAGTAATTTTTTTCCAGGGTTTAAGGTTTGCAGGTTTTTTTGATTTTAGCTTAAAATAATTTAATACTTGTACATCAAGTTTTTCTCTAAAAAAACTTATTGGTGCTTCATAAATTGTTCTTACGTCAACAGTTTCTATTACATTTTTAATATCCACGTTGCAGAAAAGTGAGATTTTTTTACGATGCTCTAACGGGATAGGTCTTTCTGATCTACATATTATTATATCAGGTTGAACACCGATGCTTCTTAATTCTTTTACAGAATGTTGGGTAGGTTTAGTTTTAATTTCATCTGAAGACTTTAAATAAGGTACCAGGGTTAGATGGATAAATAATGCATTTTTTTTTCCTATATCATTTGCAAATTGTCTTATAGCCTCAATAAATGGTAGGCTCTCAATATCACCAACAATTCCACCAATTTCACAGATAACAAAATCTTCTTTTGATGAGTCGTTCTTTATGAACTCTTTTATTCTATCAGTTATATGTGGAATAACTTGAACTGTTTTTCCGAGATATTTGCCTTCACGTTCTTTTTTTAATACATCACTATAAATTTTACCTGTTGTGATATTATCGGAATTTTTTGCAGATACTCCGGTAAATCTTTCATAATGTCCAAGATCTAAATCTGTTTCGGCACCATCATCAGTTACAAAAACCTCTCCGTGTTGAAATGGACTCATTGTTCCAGGATCTACATTTAAATAAGGATCTAATTTCCTTAATCTAACTTTATATCCTCTCGATTGAAGTAAATAAGCTAGAGATGCTGAGGAGAGACCTTTTCCTAATGATGAAACCACGCCGCCCGTGACAAAAATAAATCGCGCCATGGAAGTATCTTATAGCGAATAAAAATGGAAATTAAAAGTATTAATTGTTATTTTCTGGAATAGCGGGAGTATCTTCTGCTTTTTCCTCAATAGTGTCCAATACAGATGAGGTTGGTGTTAATTCTCCTCTAGATACAATTGTAAGTGCTAAACTACAAACTATAAATAAAGTGGCAACAACGGCTGTTGCTTTGGTCATAAAATTACCTGCTGATCTGGAAAACATGAAGCTTTCCTGAGAAACTCCAATTCCTAGAGCACCACCTTCAGACTTTTGCATCAAAACTAGTAACACTAATATTAATCCAAATATGATGTTCAAAACTAATAATATATTTTCCATGGGGGTTAATTATATGTTTTTTTAATTATATCAATAAATTTTTTTGGATCTTGAGATGCTCCACCTATTAGATAACCATCTATATTATTTATAGATTTTAATTGATTAATATTTTTTGGATTTACTGATCCACCATAAAGAACTTTGTAATTTTTTTTTTCTTTTTTAATAAAGCTGATCGTTTTAAACAAGTCTTCAGATTTTGGTATAATACCTGTACCAATTGACCAAACTGGTTCATAAGCGATAATAATTTTTTTATTATTTTTAATATTCTTTAGACCTGCTTTAATCTGTTTGTTTAAAACACTTTTAGTAATCTTTTTTCTTTTTGCTTTAAGCGTCTCACCGATACAAAAAATTACCTTTAGCCCAGACTTCAACGCACTTTTAATTTTAAGATTTATTAATTTATCAGTTTCACCAGCTTGTCTATTTTCAGAATGGCCAATAATAATAAATTTAGCACCAACACTTTTTAACATGGAGGAATTGACTGAACCTGTAAAAGCACCATAAACATCTTGCTCATGACAATTTTGGGCACCTACTTCAATGTTTAAACCTTTCAATTTTTTTGACATTGACTCTATTAGAGTATTCGGTGGGCAATAAATAATTTTCAAGAATTTTCTTTTTTTGAAGTTTTTAAAAAATTTAACAACTTTATTTAGTGTATTTAATGAATTTAAAACACCAAACATTTTCCAATTTGCAATAAAATACATATATTTATTTGTCATGAGGCTTATTTTAATTTATAGGTTTGCTTTTTATAGATCAATAAATTTATAGTAATGATTAGTAGTTTAAGAAATTTTGCAAAAACTAAGTTTGCTGGTTTGTTAGTTTTTATAATGATAATTCCATTTGTATTCTGGGGAATGGGTGGAATGTTCAGTAGCGGAAATACTAACAATGTTGCTAAAATCAATAACAATAGTATTTCGACTGAAGATTTTATTGATTACTTAAATAAATCAGGAATTCCTGAAAAAACAATCAGGGAAAATTTAGAACAAAACATTGTTGAAGAACTTCTGTCTGGATTAGTTTCTACCACTTTACTTGATTTAGAAATAAAAGATTTTGATCTGACAATTTCTGAAGTTACTTTATTAAAAAGAATAAAAAAAAACAAAAATTTTATTGATGAAAATGGAGTTTTTCAAAGAATTAAATATGAAAAATTTTTATTAGAAAATAATTTATCTGCTCCAGGTTTTGAACAAAGACTCAAATTACGGGAATTACAAAAAAATCTTTTTGATTATATTGGTGCTGGTACAGCCTCCCCTCAATTTCTTACAACAAAATTATATAAAGAAGAAAATCAAAAACTTGAAATAGAATTCATTGATTTGAGTGATTTTTATTTTAAAAAAGATGATATCACTGATAGTGAATTAGAAAATTTTATAAAGAATAATAAAGATGAATTAAAAGTTGAATACCTCGATTTTAGCTATGCAATTATAAATCCTAAGAGTTTAATTGGAGTAGATGATTTCAATCAGTCTTTTTTTGATAAAATTGATGAAATTGAAGTTGCTATATCTAATGAAATTGATTTTAAAACAATCACATCAAATTTTGATTTAAAACCAGTTGATATAAGTAATTTTAAATTTTCTACAGATAAAAATAAGATTGAAAAAAAAATTTATGAATTAAGAAATAATAAATTTGATATTTTTGAAAATGAAAATGATTATATCCTTTATAATATAAAAAATATTATCCAAAAATCACCAGATTTAAATGATAAACAAATTAAAAACGAAGTTCTCGAGTTAGTTTTTCAAAAAAATAAATTTGATTATAATCAAAAATTATTAAATGAAATAACAAATAAAAAATTTAATAATAATAGTTTTTTAGAAATGGGAAAAGAAAAAATCCAGACAACAAAATTAAATTCTATGCGAGATAATAAAAAATTTGATATCAATGCTGTTGAAGTTCTATATAGCTTACCTGAAAAATCATTTACTTTAATAAACGATGAAAATAACAATATTTACTTGGCTAAAGTTAAAAAATTTGAAAAACAAATTGTTGATACTAATAAAGAAGAATTTAAACAATATATTGTTAAACAAAAATCTAACAGCAAAAATTCACTTCTAAAATCTTATGATACTTTTTTAAACGACAAGTATGATGTTTCTCTTAATCAACAGACTATTGAACGAGTTAAAAACTATTTTAAATGAAAATTAATCGAAGCTTCAAAGAATTCAAGTTTCGACACAGAAACAAAGAAAATCAAATAATCTATACCTCAAAAAAAGTAAAAACTGATAATGAAATAATTAATTTAATTGATAACTTTTTAACTGAAAAAAATAGCTTTATTTTTGAGTCGGTAGAAAAAGGTAAGATTAGAGGCAGATACACTATATTTGGGAAAAATCCCGATAAAATTTGGGAATTTAATAATAATTATTCTTATTTAATAAAAAAAAATAAAAAAATTAAGTTAAAGGATAAACCTAAATATTTAATTGAGAAAATAATTGAGGATTTTAAATTTAAAACTCCAAAAAAATTACCGAAAATTTGTTCTTTAATTTCAGGATATTTTTCATACGATGCAATTAGATATATCGAAAAAATCCCAAATAGTTGTAACGATGACTTAAAATTACCTGATGTTAGATTATTACGTCCAAGAACACTTATTATTCATGATAATTTGAAAAAGGAAATATTCTTTATCAACAATATTTTTAAAGATGAAAAAATAACGAATTATAAAAATAAATATAAAGATATCCAATCTGATCTTTTCAAACTTTCTTTGCAATCATCTGTTCAAAAAATAGATAATGAAATAAATCGTAAATCAAAAAAGATTATAATTAATTCAAATACTTCTAAAAATAAATTTTTATCTATAGTTAATAAGGCAAAAAAATACATTAAATTAGGAGATATATTTCAAGTTGTTCTAAGTCAGCGCTTTGAAACTAAGTTGACAAAAAAACCTATCGATATTTATAAAAAATTGAGAATAACTAACCCATCTCCATTTATGTTTTTTTTTAATTTTACTGATTTTCAAATAATAGGTGCAAGCCCCGAAATATTAGTAAGGTTAAGAGATGGCGAAATAACTGTAAGGCCTATTGCTGGAACAAGGCCTCGAGGAAAAACAATTAAAGAGGATCGTTTTTATGAGAAAGATTTACTTAAAGATAAAAAAGAGCTTTCTGAACATCTAATGTTATTAGATCTTGGAAGAAATGATGCTGGAAAGGTATCTAAAACTAATTCCATCAAAGTAACTGAAAGTTTTATAATTGAAAGGTATTCGCATGTAATGCATATAGTTTCAAACGTAATAGGTAAACATGATCAAAGATTTTCAAAATTTAAGTCTCTTTTAGCAGGTTTTCCTGCTGGAACTGTTTCTGGAGCTCCCAAAATAAGAGCTATGGAAATTATTGATGAACTAGAGACCACAAAAAGAAAAGTTTATGCCGGTGGCATTGGGTATTTCGCAGCTAATGGAGAATTTGATACATGTATTGCTTTAAGAACAGCTGTTGCAAAAAATAATAAATTTTATGTCCAAGCTGGAGCAGGGATTGTTGCAGATAGCAAACCATTAAAAGAATATGAAGAGACTGTAAATAAAGCAAAAGCTTTAATTAATGCGTTGAAATGAAAAAGATAATTTTAATTGATAATTACGATAGTTTTACTTTTAATCTCTATCATTATTTATCTTCATTAAAAGTGAATGTTGAAGTAATTAGAAATGATCAAATTACATCTAATGAAATTTTAAAAAAAAGATATCATAAGATCGTAATTTCACCTGGGCCTGGCAATCCTAATCAATCAGGTAATTGTCTTAAAATCGTTAAATCTTTATACAAAAAAATACCAATACTTGGAGTTTGTTTAGGCCATCAAATTATAGGTCAAGTATTTGGCTCAAAAATTGTTCAAGCTAGAAAGCTAATGCATGGAAAAACCAGTAAGATTTTTTCAAAAAAAGTGGGTATTTTAAAAAATCTCCCTAAAACGTTTGAGGCCACTCGATATCACAGCTTAATTATTGATAAAAAATCATTATCTAAGGATCTTGAAATTACTGCTCAGACTCATGATGGACTTATAATGGGAGTACAACATAAGAAATACCATATACATGGAGTGCAATTTCACCCTGAAAGTATTAAAACTAAATTAGGGATTAAAATCTTAAAAAATTTTATAAGAATTAAGTATTAATGAAACAATTCATCGAAAAAATAAAAAAAAAAGAAAATTTAACTTTTGATGAAAGTAAAGCTGCTTTTGAATTATTGATGGAAGGTAAAGCAGAAGATCAAGAAATATTTGATTTTTTGACACTTTTATCAACTAAAGGTGAGTCTTCTGATGAGATAGCTGGTGGAGTTTTTGTTCTTAGAAACAAGTCTAAAAGAGTAAATGTGGAAAACTGTGTTGATACATGCGGAACCGGTGGAGATGGTATGAATACACTTAATATATCAACAGCTTCTGCATTATTACTTTCAAGCATGGGTGTTAAAGTAGCTAAACATGGAAATAAAGCTGTATCCTCAAAATGTGGATCTGGTGATGTTTTAGAAGCTTTAAACATAAAAATAAATTTAGAGCCAAAAGATATTAAAAATCAAATTAATAATAATAATTTTGGATTCATGTTTGCACCCAACTATCACAGTGCAATGAGATTTGTTGGACCTACAAGAAAAAAAATTGGAAAAAGAACTATATTCAATATGATTGGACCTTTGAGTAGCCCTGCTCTAGTAAAAAGACAAGTTGTTGGTGTCTTTGACAAAAAACTATTAGAAATATTTGCTCATGCCTTAAAAAATTTAGATATAAAATTTGCTTGGATAGTCAATAGTGAAGATGGATTAGATGAAATTTCACCTTATGCTAAAACCAATGTAATTCAATTAAAAGATGGTGTCATCTCTAAGATTATTATTGATCCAAATAAGTTAAATATCAATGCGGGTAAGTTTGAAAATCTCATTGGTAATGATGCAGCTTTTAATGCAGATAGAATGATTAATATATTTAAAGGTGAGGATAATGATTTTTCTAAAGCAGTTTGCTTAAATGCTGCGGCAGGATTAGTTGTTAATGAAACTCATCAGAATTTCGATAAAGCTTATGATGATGCTAGAAAACATATTTTATCAGGTCAAACATTTAAACAACTAGAGATAATTCAAAATGGCTGAAAATGTTCTTGAAAAAATAATAAATAATAAAAGTGAAAAAATTTTAGAACTTAAAAAAAGTATAAGTCTTGAGACACTCGAAGAATTAATAAAAAAAAATAGTTCATACGTCAATTTTAAAGATACAATTAAAAAAAATGTTGAAAATAAAAAATTCTCAATTATTGCTGAAATAAAAAAAGCAAGTCCCTCTGCAGGTATAATTATAAAAGACTACGATCCTATAAAAATAGCTAATATATACAAATCAAATAAAGCAACCTGTTTATCTGTTTTAACTGAGGAGGATTTTTTTTTAGGAAACTTAATACATATTAGTAAAATTAAACGAGATGTTAATTTACCGATACTTTGTAAAGATTTTTTTATAGATAAATTTCAAATTCCTTTAGCTAAAAGTTATGGTGCCGATGCTATCTTAATTATTTTAGCTGGAGTTTCGGATAAATTAGCAGATGAATTATATGAAGAAGCTTTAAAATTAAATATGTCAGTTATTGTAGAGGTTCATACTGTTAATGAAGCTAAACAAGCACTTAGATTTAAAGATGCTTTATTAGGTATTAACAACAGAAATTTAAAAACTCTTAAAACTGATATTAATACAACTTATGATATTCACGATGTTTTGGTTAATCACCCTGGCCCATTGATTTCTGAAAGTGGAATAAAAACTAAAGAAGAACTGTTGGAACTATCAAATAAAACATCCATCAAAACTTTTTTAATTGGTGAATCACTTTTAAAAAATTTAAACGATAATTCGATTTTTTCAGTTTTGTGATCAAAAAAGCCTAAATTTACTTACTTTTTTACTATTGTTAATTATGAAGAACTTTTATAGAACATTGTTTGTACGATATTTGTTCTTATGCTAACAAAAAAACAAAAAAACTTGCTTTTATTTATCAACAAAAAGTTGAGGAGCTCTGGTGTATCCCCTTCTTACGAAGAGATGAAGGAGTCTCTAAATCTTAAATCAAAATCTGGGATTCACAGATTAATTAGTGCTTTAGAAGAAAGAGGTTTCATTAAAAGGCTTGCTCATAAAGCTAGAGCTTTAGAGGTTATTAAATTACCAGAGACTGCTTCTGCAAATGATATTTACAATAATTTTTCCCCAAGTGTCATTAAAGGAGGTTTGGATGAAGAAAAACCTTTATCCGACGATGCAGAGGTGCCAGTTTTAGGTAAAATAGCAGCTGGAACACCTGTTGAAGCAATTCAAAATGAAGTTTCTAGAATTCCATTACCAAATAACTTAGAAAAAAATGGAGATTATTTTGGCCTTAAAGTTCAAGGAGATTCAATGATTGAAGCTGGAATTCATGAGGGTGACACAGTCATCATCAAAAGAACTGATACAGCCGATAATGGAAAAATAGTGGTAGCTTTAATTGACGAACATGAAGCTATGCTTAAAAGAATTAGAAAAAAAGGTAAAGTAGTAGCATTAGAAAGTGCTAATAAAAACTATGAAACCAAAATTTTTGGCCCTGATAGAGTAAAAGTTCAAGGTGTTTTAGTATCTTTATATAGAAACTTCTAAAAAAATAGTCTAAACCATTTTTAATGAAAAAAGTAGCAACTAGATTTGCTCCGTCACCTACTGGACCTTTACATATTGGTGGAGTGAGAACAGCCCTATTTAATTGGTTATTTTCAAAAAATCAAAAGGGTAATTTTTATCTAAGGATAGAAGATACTGATAAAGAAAGATCAAAAGAGGAATACAAAAATCAAATTATAAAATCTCTTCAATGGATAGGTATAAATCATGATGGGGTAGAATATATACAATCTCAAAAAATTGATGATCATATAAAAGTTGCAAATGAACTTCTAAAAAAAGGTAGTGCATATAAATGCTATTGCTCTACTGAAGAAATTGAAGCACAAAAAAAAAGAGCTAAGCAAAAAAAGATTCCATACGTTTATGATAGAAAATGGAGAGACAAAAATGAGAATGAGGCTCCTAGAGATGTAAAACCTGTTATTAGATTTAAAAGTAAAATTGATGGTACATCAATATTAAAAGATAAAGTTCAAGGAAATGTAGAAATTGAAAATAATACCATCGAAGATTTTGTAATTTTAAGAAATGATGGCACACCAACTTATAATTTATCTGCTGCTGTTGATGATCATCAGATGGATATGACACACATAATTAGAGGTGATGATCATAAAATCAATACATTTAAACAAATTCAAATTTATGAAGCAATGGAATGGGATTTACCAATATTTGCACATATTCCATTAATCCACACAATTGAGGGGAAAAAATTATCAAAAAGAGATAAAGCATCAACTCTAGAGGATTATTCTAAAATAGGTATTATGCCAGATGCTTTGAGAAATTATCTTTTAAGATTGGGTTGGTCATATGAAGATAAAGAAATTTTTACTTTAGATGAAAGTGTAAGGTATTTTAATCTTGAAGGTATTGGAAAATCACCATCAAAATTAGATTTAAGTAGAATTCTATCTATGAATGAACACTATATAAAAAGCATTGATGAAAACGAACTTTTTAATCAACTAACTAATTATTGCGAGATTTTTAAAAATAAGATTGTTGGGGAAAAAAAGGATAAAATTAAAAAATCTCTAACTTTTCTTAAGAATAAAGCTAAAACACTAGAGGATATATTTAATAATAGCCAATATATTATTAATGATGAAGTTAATTTTAATAAAGAAGATCTAAAATTAATTGATGCTAATGCACAAAAAATTATCTCTGAATTTAATAACAATATTAAAGGAATTAGCACCTTCACAAGAGAAAATTTAGAACCGATAGTTCAGGAACTAATAAAATCAAATAATACAAATTTTAAGGGTGTTGGTCAGCCTTTAAGAATAGCTTTAACAGGGTCAAAATTTGGCCCTGGCATTTATGATATTATTATATCTTTAGGTAAAGAAGAGGTTAAAAAGAGATTAACCAATAAGACTATTTCTTAAAATTGTGGCTACTTCACTAGATGATGATGACTTTGATCTAATTCCTTTTAAAGTTTGATTGCATTGTTCCAACTGTTTTTTTCCGATTTCTGGATTTTTAAGCATATATGAAACAGAATTGTAAATTTCTTTTGCATTACATTCACTTTGTAATAGTTCTGGAATAACTTCTTTATTATTAATTATATTGATAATATTTGCGAATTTAACATTCACTAAAAATTTAAAGATCATAAAATTTATGAAACTAAGTTTATATATTATTATTGAGGGAATGTTGGCGTTACAAACTTGAAGAGATGCTGTTCCTGACTTACAGACAGCAAAAATAGAATTTGATAATATTTCTTTTTTCATATTTTCATCTGAAATTACTTCAATATTATTCAAATTTTTATCTTTAATATAATCAATAATATCGTTTTTATTTTCTTCAGTTGCATGAAAAATATAATTATGATTTAAATTTTTTTTGTTCATCATATTTATAAACTCAATCAATATTGGTAATAAAACACTTGTTTCAGACTTTCGGCTACCTGAAAAAATAGAGATTATTTTTTTATCATTAGAAATAAAATTATTGATATCTGTTTTATTATTTTTGTTATTTTCTATTAACGGATGACCTACAAAAGTATTATTTATATTTTCTTCATCAAAAAATTTTTTTTCAAAATCAAATAATAAAAGAATATGATCAATAAATTTTTTAATCTTTTTTACCCTACCTTTTCGCCATATCCAAACTTGTGGGGCTACATAATGAATTGTCTTAATTTGAGGATTAATCTTTTTTACCTTTTCGGCAACTCTTAAAGTAAAATCTGGACTATCTACACTAAATAAAATATCTGGATTAAATTTTAATATTTCCTGAACTGTGTGATCTATCTTTGCTTTAATTTTAAAAATATTTAATAAGACACTTGTAAAACCCAAATAAGTAATTTCCTTTAAATCAAATATTGATTTTATACCAATTTTTTTTAAATTAGATCCACCAACAGATAAATATTCAATATCAGTAAAATTTTTCTGAAGTTTTGAAATTGCCGTTGATGCCAATTTATCTCCAGAAGGTTCTCCTGTAAGTACAAATATTTTTTTCATTTTATCAAAATAAAAATTTTACTTTTATTAGCAAATTCAATGCTTTTAGATTTATCTAAGAAGATATTTTTTTTTGATTTAAGAACTACTCCTTTTAATCCATATTTTTTACAATCTTTTAAAGTTTGAATCCCTATTGTTGGTAAGTCCATTCTCAAATCTTGTTTTTTTTTGGGAAATTTAATTAAAATACCACCTGAATTATTCTTTAATTTAGATATCATTTTTTTGGTACCTCTAATGTCTTCTTTCATTATTATATTATTGTCTTTTACTATCAGTGCCTGAATATGATCATAACTATTTGTTTTAGCTAAATATTTTATACCTCGATTGATTGATCTAATATCTATCCGAGAAGGTTTTATCTTTGTATATATACCTTTCTTACCAGTTAACTCAGGATTAAAATGAATTGAACTAATAACTTCAATTTTTTCATTTTGAAGAATTTTAATGATAGCTTTTATTATAGCTGCATCTCCTATTTTGGCAGCCTTTATTATACTCGGCATATAATAAATCCCTTTTAAATCTAATCTCAATGAAGAAAATTTTGGTTTAGCAATTTTTCCTGCAAAAAGAACTTTGTTTGATTTTTGCTTTTTAATTAAATCAATAATTTTGCCAAATTTTCCTATGCTTATTCGGTAAGAGTTTTTTTCTTTTGAAAATAGATTATTTTTTGAAAAATCAATTATAAAATACTTCTTTTTTAATTTTTTTATCTTTTTGAGAACTATTTTCGAAAAATCTGTATCACCTAAAAATAAACCTATCATTTTATTTTGAAAAAGGTGTGCATATTGGTCTTTTTTTATCTTTTTCTAAAAATTCAACAACATCTTTTACAAGACTATTTTTTTTTAACTCAGTGCTTAAATTTTTTAAATTTTCCGTTAAATTTTCATTTTTAAAAATTTCTTTAAATGCTTCACTTAAAACTAAGATTTCTTTATTAGGCACATTTTTTCTTCTTAAACCAATTAAATTCAAACCTTGAAGAATACTTCTATTACCATGTACCATAGCATAAGGAATGATATCTCTTACTACACCACACATTCCACCTATCATTGCAAACTTACCTACTCTAGTAAATTGTTGCACAGCTGAATTGCCACCGATTATTACATTTTGCTCAATATGTGCATGCCCACCAAGAGGAACATTATTTGCAAGTATCACATTGTCCTCAACTAAACAATCATGTGCTATATGTGAAGAGACCATAAATAGACATCCATTACCAATTTTAGTAATACCGCCCCCACCTTTAGTTCCTGGATTTATTGTTACATATTCTCTAATCTTATTGTTATCTCCAATTTCTAATTTAGTATCCTCACCATTAAATTTTAAATCTTGGGGATCATTTCCTATAGAAGCAAATGGATATATCTTATTCTTCTTTCCGATCTTAGTGTTTCCTACAATATTTACATGAGATTGAATTATAGTATTTTCTCCCACCTCAACATTTGGTCCAATTACTGCATATGCACCTATTTTTACATTTGATGATATTTTGGATTTTGTATCAACAATAGCAGTTTTATGTATCATCTATTATCTTTTAAAAATTCTCTAATACTTTTTGCTGGGTAGCCCATAACTTTAGAATTATCAGGCACATCTTTTATGACTCCACTTCCACCACCAATTTCTACATTATTGCCAACTTTGATATGTCCAGAGATTCCTGCTTGACCACCAATTTTTACATTGTTTCCGATAACTGAGCTTCCTGCAATTCCAACTTGTCCAGCTAAAATTGTATTATCTCCAATTTTTACATTATGTGCAATATGAATTTGATTATCTAAAAAAGTATTTTTACCAATTTCTGTATTGGATAAAGAACCACGATCTATAGTAGATCCACATCCAATTTCAGAATTTTCATTAATTATCACGATACCTACATGAGGATATCTTAAATTTTTGTTATTTGATGGAAAAAAGCCAAAACCCTTTTTTCCAATAACACAATTATCTAAAATAGTTACATTATCTTTAATTATAGAGTTTCTTAAAATTGTATTTGATCCAATTTTACAATTATTACCAATTTGAACATTTCGTTCAATAATCGAATTGTGTCCAATTAAACATTTTTTTCCTATCTTGACGTTATCTCCAACTAATACATTTTTTCCAGAGGTAACAATATCTTTGAGATTAGTATCATTTATATCAATAGCAGAAGTATCATACTCGTCTTCTATTGAATTTGGATAAAACTTCTGAGTTATAAGCGATGTTGAAATCAATACATTTTCAACAATGATAGGAGTGCATTTTTTTGGGAGATAATCTTTTAAATTTTGTGTAGTTATACAATAAGAGGCTTTGGTTTTCTTAGCTATTTCATTATACTTTTTTGAGTGAAAAAAAGTAATGCAATCTTTTTCTGCACTTAATAAATCCTGAATATCTTTTACTATTTGATTTTCTTTAATTTTAGGTTCAATTTTTAAAATTTTTAAAATTTCTGAAATATTAAATGGCCCATTATTAATAAAAAAAGGATTAGACATAGTTGCTTCTACCAAAGCATATCTTGGAATGTACTCAAAAATTATTGCTAATTATTTCTTATCAACGATTGTTGCTGACCATATAGCATCTGCCATTTTTTTATTGTCAACAAATGCTTCACCTTTATATTTCCAAACACGTCCATGAGATCTAATCGCCTCTATTTTTAAAATTAATTTACAATCTGGAACAACTGGATTTCTAAATCTTGCTTTTTCTACTCCCATCAAAAATACCAATTTATTTTCATAAGTTGATTTATCCAAACCATGTGCTGTTAAAGCTGCTGCAGCTTGACCAAAAGACTCAACTATCAAAACACCTGGCATAACTGGTTGTCCGGGAAAATGGCCATTGACAAAAAAACTATCTTTTCTGACATTAACAACAGCTGTTGCTGAAAATAATTTTTTGATGTCATAAAGTTCATCGATCAATAACATAGGTTCACGATGAGGTAACAGTTCTATAATTTGTTTTTTATTTAAAGTTGTACTCATTTAATTTTTGTATCAATTATCTTAATTATCTCTTGGGTTATATTTTTTTTTTTACTAGCTATAAAAATATTTTTTTTATCAAGAACAATATCAATTTTTTTTTCACTCACATAATTTTCAATTATCGGTGTAATTTTTTTAAAAAACTTATCAAATTCTGATCTCTTCTTTTGATTAAACTCTTTGACAACCTTTTGTCTATTTTTTTGATAAGTTGAAACTTCTTTTCTAAATTCAATTAATTTTTTCCTCAATTCATCTTCAGAAATAATATTTTTTTGTTTATTAATTTCCTCTTCAATTTTTTTAAGCTCTTTTCCTTTTTTTTCAAATTTTGACAAAGCTATATTTTTTGAGTCTTCTAGTTTTTTTAAAATTGATTTACCGGCTTTTGTATTTATCACAACATAATCTAAATCTAAATATACAATTTGATCCTGACTAAAAGAAGATGGCGTCAAAACAAATAACACTATAAAAATAGTGAAAAGTCTTCTTATTATTTTCATTAAAAACTAGTACCTATATTAAACCTGAATGTTTGTTCAATATCAGTAGACTCTTTTGTTACTGGATGAGCAAATGAAAAAGTTAGTGGCCCAACTGGAGTTAACCAGTCTATTCCAACTCCAACTGAACTTCTTATACCATTTTTATCCAAAGAGCTATCATAGTCCACTCCCCAAATATTTGCTGCGTCTGCAAAAAGAACAACATCTACATTTTGAACATTTTCTAAGAAAGTTGGTATTGTAGTAGTCGCATTAATACTTGATACATAATTTCCACCAATAAAATCATTTCCATCTTTAGGTCCAATCTTACCTGTTTCAAAACCTCTCAATCTTTTTCCAGGAATATATAATCTCTCTGAAAGTTTAATGTCATCACTACTTAAAGAACTAGCACCTTTAAATAAGATTGATAATGTTGAAACGTTATTTTCATAAAGTTCTTTAAAAACTTTATAGTTATAAGTATTAGTTAATGTATTCGTATCACTTAAGATTGGCATATTTACTCTGTAATTGCTGAAAAAACCATCAGTAGTTTGGTATCTTTGATTTCTTTTATCGTAAAGGAAATCTACCCCAATAAAACTATCAAAATAATTTCCATCTTGTTTTTTTTGTTTAGCTGACGCACTAGCATCAACATCTATTTTTTCTATAATATTTTTGGTTGATAAACCAAGTCTTAAATCATCTAAAAACTCAAATTGTGTACCAATTGAAAATCCTGTAACATTTGATTTATAACCGGAGGTTGCTAATCTATCTATAGAAGTGGCATCAAGCGATAAGTCAAGATTTTTATCTGAATTTTTATAGTTCGGATTAGAAACTAAAAATTTACCTTTAATTCTTTCATCAGAAACGCTTAAATTACTATCAACCATAATGCCTCTTCCTAAATAATTATTTTCCTTCACCCCAAAAGATAAACTCGAACCCTCAGTACCTGTTCCAATACCAGCAAAAATTTCACCTGTAGCTTTTTCTTCTATAGTAATATTGATTATTTTTGTATTAAACTCATTACCATCTAAAATTTCGCCATTAACTTTTTCAAAAAAATTAAGAGCTTTGATATTATTCAAAGATTTTGAATAAAGAATTTGATTAAAAGGATCACCTTCATCGATTTCGATTTGATTTCTGATAACTGACTCTCTAGTGATGTTATTTCCAAAAATATTTATTCTTTCTACAAAAAATTTTTCTGTTTCTTCTATTTTGAAATTAATATTTATTTTATTAGAAACTATTGTTTCATTCACACTCGCTTTAATTGACTCATATTGTTCATTAATAGTAATTGTTTCAATTTTTTCAACAATATCCTCGATGCGATTAATTGAATATGGTTCATTTTTTAATTTTTTCAAAAATTTTTGAACATCTAAGTAATTAGTTTCAGAAAAATCACTTGGTAAATCAATTTTTAGATCTCCAAAAAATAATTTTGGATTTGCATCAATGTTAAATATTAACTCAAACTCTTGATTTTCTGTCAACTTTGCAAAAGAAGAGTTTACAATTACGTTATAATAGCCTTTGTTTAAATAAAAATTTTTTAATAATCTTTCATCATATTTTATCATAGATTCATTCAAATATTTTTTTCCGGATAAAAATTTCCAAGGCTTATACTCTTCGCTTAGAATTACCCCTTTTAACTTTTTATCTTTAAAGATCTTTTCTCCGATAAAAGAAATCTTTTTAATCTTTGCTTTTTCTCCCAGTGAAATATTGTAAGTTAGATCAATTTTATTATCCTGTAATTCTTCTATAGAGATGTCAACTTTAGAAAAATAATAGCCTAAATCTTTCAAAAATTTTTTAATCTTTTTTTTATCTTTATTTAATAAAACTTCGTTGAAAGAAGATCTAGATTTCAATAAAACATTATTTTTTAAATCTTGCAAAATTTCAGATGATTTAATTCCTTCGTAATTAATATTTTGTATTATTGGATTTTCTTTTACTTCAATAATGAGAACCTTATTTTTAATTTTAACAGACACTAAATCGAAAAAGTTTGTATTATACAATTTTTTTAATATTATATTTAAATCATTTTCAGATAAATCATCGTTGAGAGTCACACCTGTAAACATTTTAATTGTTTCTTTTGAAATTCTCTCGTTTCCGGCTATATTTATTTTATCTATTATTTCTGCTCTTAACCATGAACTTAAGACCAAAGTAAAAAAAATTATAAATAAAATTATCTTATGCGTAGGTTTAGACATATTTAGTTTTTAATAAAATATTCGATATTATTCTTAATTTTAGTATTCATTTTAATAATTTCTTCAATATTTTTTGGTTTAATCTTTTTATATTTTTTAAAATTATATAAACTTAACATTTTATTCATTTTTATTGAAATATCAGTAAATTTAATCTTATTACTCAAAAATAACTCTACAAATTTATCATTAATAGATACTAAAATGGTTTCAAATAAAGAGGTATTGTTTGGTAACATTTTGAGGACTTTGATTAATGGAAATTTTATAGGGTCTGCGTCTCTAAAATCTAAATTATTTAAAGTTTTAAAATCTAATTTTTTAGAATTAATGATTTTTTTTGATGAATATAATGAATTAAAAATTGGAATTTTCATATTTGTATCATGAACAATTATTTTAGTTATTCCATTTTTTAATTTAATAATGGCATGAACATATGATTTTGGATGAATAATAATTGCTAACTTATTATATGAAATTTTAAATATTTTTTTTGCCTCTATAATTTCAAAAACTTTATTAATCATTGTCGCAGAGTCTGTTGAAATTTTTTTTCCCATTTTCCAATTAGGATGATTTGTAACTTGCTTAATATTAACTTTTTTTAAGTTTTTAAGAGATTTCTCTAAGAAAGGTCCTCCTGATGCTGTTAAATATATCTTTTCTATTAAATTTTTTTCAATATCTTTTAATGCGTACCAAATAGAAAAATGTTCTGAGTCCACAGGAATAAATTTAGTTTTATGCCTCTTTAACCTTTTTTCAATTAAATCCCATCCACATATAATTGATTCCTTATTAGCAATTGCTATTTTTTTTGTATGCTTGATGATTTCAATCGTTGGTTTTAACCCTTGAATACCCGAAATAGAACTCATCGTATAATCAATTTTTTTCTTAAAAATTTTTTTAAAATTTTCAAAGTTATTGTAAACTTTAATTTTTTTTGAATAATTATCTTTTTTTATTTTATCATAACATTGTCTATTAGTAATAATTAAATTTTTAACATTAAAAAATTTGGCTTGTCTTAAAAGTTCTTTATAATTTTCATCAGCTGATAGTAGAATTATTTCAAAATTTCTTTTATCTTTTTTAATAATATTAATTAAACATTTTCCAATAGAACCTGTAGAACCAAGGATAGCTATTTTTTTTTTCATTATTTAATAAGATCTAATTTGTTAATCAAAAAAGGTAATACACAAAGATATGTTATTGGCATTACGAAAATTATACCGTCAATTCTATCTAAAAAACCTCCATGACCTGGTAAAATTTTTCCAGTATCTTTTAATTTAGCTTTTCTTTTAAAATATGAAATAATTAAATCCCCTATCTGGCTCACTAATGAAATAATTAATATTAAAGAAATTATAAATATAGGATCTGTATCTAAAAGAATTTTACTTTTTTGCCCTAAATATTTGATATAAATTAACCCAAATAATAATGAAATCAAAAAGCTTCCAATAACCCCTGAGTACGTTTTTTTTGGACTCACTTTGGTTAATCTAGGTCCCTTAAATGTTTTGCCAAAGATAAAACCACCAATATCAGTAAATATGCAAACTATAATCAAAAATAAAAAGAAATTTAAACCAATATATTGCCTTAGATAAACTGTAGAAAAAAAAGAAAAAAATAAAAAAAATAATCCAAAAATTTTCAATAGATCTTTATTTTTTGTCATTTTAAACCATTCCAAACTTGTTACTAAAAAAATTAAACTCAAAAAAAATATAAAAGTATAAGATCCCTGAATAATAAAAAAAAATGATACTGGTATCAAAATTATTGAACTAAGAATTCTTTTTTGTAATTCTTTATTAATCATATTTTTCCGAAATTTCTTTTAATATTTTTATAATCTTTAATAATTTTTTTATAATCTTTTTCAGTAAAAGCTGGCCATAATTTTTTTTCAAAGAAAATTTCTGAATAAGCTAGTTGCCATAATAAAAAATTACTCAATCTTTTTGTATTGCCGGTTCTAATTAATAAATCTGGATCTGGAATATTCTTAGTTTGAAGATGTTTTTCAAGGTTTTTTTCGTTAACTTTAATCTTATTTCTTTTAATTTTTTTGAAAGCATTTAAAAGCTCTGTTTTTGAGCCATAATTTAAAGCCAAATTAATTTGTAATTTTGAGTTTTTAATTGTTTTTTTTTCTGCAAAGTTTAACAAGAAATTCAATCTTTTTGAAAATTTTTTATATCCTAAAATTTTAATTCTAATATTTTGCTTATGAATATCATCCAGTCTCTTTGTTAAAAAATTTTCTAATAATTTAAAAAGATAATTTATTTCTTTTTTTGGCCTTTTCCAATTTTCAGTAGAAAAAGCATAAAGTGTTAGAAACTTAATCTTATTTTTTATTGAGGATTTAATTATTACTTCAACTGTTTTTAAACCTTCTCTATGTCCTATGTTTCTAGAATTTCTATATTTTAAACCCCATCTTCCATTACCATCCATGATAATGGCTACATGATTTAATGGGTTCATATGGTCATTATTTCTTTTTCTTTTGAAGAGACTTTTTCATCAACAATTTGGATGTGCTTATCAGTGATGTTTTGAACGTTTTTTTCAAAAGATTTTTCTTCATCTTCACCAATTTCTTTTGATTTTAAAAGTTTTTTAAGTTCCTCATTTGCATCTCTTCGAATATTTCGAATAGAAATTTTACATTTCTCACCCATGGATTTGATCAATTTTTTTAACTCGTTTCTTCTCTCTTCATTGAGCTCGGGTATTGGTAATCGAATTAATTGACCATCAATTTGTGGATTAAGTCCTAATTCAGATTTTTTTATGGCCGCATCAACTAAAGAAACATTGTTTTGATCCCAAACCTGAACATTTATCATTCTTGGCTCTGGTGTTGTTATACTGCCAATTTGATTAATTGGCATTTGTTGTCCATAAACATCCACTCTAACAGTATCTAGCATTGCAGCATTTGCTCGACCTGTTCTTAATGATGATAATTCTTTTGAAAAAGCTTCTATAGATTTATCCATTTTGAGGCTATGTGATTTTTCATCAAACATTTATTCCCCTATTTTAATTCTGCTAAACTCCTTGATCTTTAAATCATTAATAGCAAGTTCTTTTAAAACATCTTGAACTTTTTTTTTTGGTTCCATAACCCAAGCTTGTGTTAAAAGAGCATTTTCCTCTTTAAATTTGTTCATCTTACCTAAACTTATTTTTTTCGCAATCTCTTCTGGTTTTCCTGAATTTTTAAGTTCCTCTGTAACCAATTCCTGCTCTTTGTCTATAATGGCTTTGTCAATTAATTTAGACTCTAAAGCTAAAGGGTTCGATGCCGCTATATGCATAGATAATTGTTTTCCAAATGTTTTTACAGTTTCAGAGTTATCTTTAGTTTCTAATGAGACAATCACAGCTAATTTAGCTAAGTTATCTTTAACCACAGTGTGTAAATATTGATAATTTACTGAGGAAGAATTTGAAATTGTTTTTGTTTTACCAATTGTGATTTTTTCTCCAATCTTAGCAATTAAAGCAACTAAATTTTCCTCAACGGTAATATCATTTTTCATTTTAGATTTTTTTAATTTTTCAATATCTGAATTATTTTGATTGTTTATTTCACTTAATTCTTTCACAAAATTTATAAAATCATTATTTTTAGCAACAAAATCTGTTTCACAATTTACTTCAATAATTGATGTCTTATTTTGATCCCCACTAACTGCAACAACTCCTTCTTTTGCATCTCTTGACATTTTTTTAGAGGCTTTTGAAATTCCTTTTACTCTTAAAATTTCAACAGCTTTATCTAAATCACCTCCAGACTCTTTAATTGCCAAGTTGCAATCTTTAAATCCTGCACCTGTTGCCTCTCTAAGTTTTTTTACTTTTTCTATATCGCTCATTTAATTTAGTTTTTCAGGCTTTTTTTTTGGAAATTTTTTTTCCAGTTTTTCTCTATCCATTTCAGCAATAGTTTTAGATTTATCGTTTATTTCTTTTTTTTCAGTATCTTTTTTTGTTTCAATAGCAGGTGCAGCTTTTTTAGCACCTACGATTGTTTCTTTAATAAGATTACAATATAGATCTATCGATCTTCTAGCATCATCATTGCCGGGTATGGGAAAATCAATTCCATCAGGATTTGAGTTGCTATCTAATATTGCAATTATTGGAATTCCTAATTTTACTGACTCTTGTATTGCAAGTGACTCGTAATTTGTATCTATAATAAATACTAAATCAGGAACTTTTTTCATCTCAGCAATTCCTCCAAGTGATCTTTGTAATTTATCTTTTTTAACACTCATTTTTAAAAGTTCTTTTTTTGTAAATCCTCTATTCTCAGCAACTAAATCTGTCTCTAATTTTTTTAGTTTTTTAATAGAATTTGAAATGGTACCCCAATTTGTGAGCATCCCACCTAACCATCTATAATTAACGAAATATTGGTCTGTTTCTTTCGCTACTTCTGCAATTGCCTCAGAAGCTTGTTTTTTAGTTGATACAAACAAGATTTTTCCATTGTTTGAAATTGTTTCGTAAACTTTTTCTAAAGCAATTTTAGTTAATTCTAAAGTTTGAGTAAGGTCGATAATGTGAATACTATCTCTTTTTCCAAATATATATTTTTTCATTTTTGGATTCCATCTTAAAGTCTTGTGACCAAGATGAACTCCTGCTTCTAATAATTGTTGAATAGTAACGTTTGGTATCTTCATATTTTTTCCCGGTTAAGCCACCACAGTTATTTCCAATTAAGGACCGGAGGTTTAAAACCAACAAACTGTGTGCGTGTTAATTTAAAATTGAAGATTATTTACAAAGAAATTTTGAATTAGACAAGTCTTAATTATCCTATTACTGCTTAAATTTCCTTATTTCTCAGAATATTTATCGTTTTTCTGTCAATATTTCTCTTGTTTTTTAAGTGAAACTTTAAATCATTTTTATTGTCACTTATATAAATCTTTATCAATGTGTTTCCTTGTTTAGGCAAATATTTTGATATCTCATCAAGTTCTTTTGTGGATTTTAGATTAAATGTTACTTCTTGAATTGGTCTGTTTAACAAATCCTTTAGAGATACAATTTTTTGAACATTCAATCTTTTAAATCTATTTTCTGAGTCTGATGAAGATTTAAATAAAGTCAAAATAAAAGAATTTCCTTCTTTTAAAATTTCTCGATTTAATTCCAATATATCTGAAAAAATAAACAGCTCAAAAACGCTAGATAAATCAGTGAGCTTTAACACTGCATAAGGGTTGCCTTTTGCAGTTTTTCTCTCTTGTATTTTTAGTAATGTTGCAGCTACATTAGACTCTTTTAGATCATCATGGTTATTAAATTTTTGATAATCATAAATATTATAATCATCAAAAACATCTTTAAACTGATTTAATGGATGATTTGAAATAAAAAAACCTACTGCTTCAAACTCTTTAGATAATCTTTCCTCAAACTTCCAGTCATCAATATTAGTAGTTATCTCATCTTCTTCATTAACATTTTCACCAAATAAATCTATTTGGTTAGCAGATTTATTTTCAAAAATATTTTTTGATTTTGTGATAAAATTGGGAATGGAATTAAATAAAGATTGTCGATTAATATTTAAATTATCAAAAGCTCCTGCTTTAACAAGTCCCTCTAGTTGCAATTTGTTTATGTCTTTTGGATTAACACGATTTAAAAAATCTTTAATGGATTTAAATGGTCCATTATTTATTCTTTCTTGAACTATATTAGAAACAGCTTCATATCCAACAGCTTTAATTCCACCTAAAGCATAATAAAATTTCCCATTTTCGGCTCTAAAATCTGCGAAACATTGATTTATATCAGGTCTTACAATTTCAATATTCAGTCTTTTAAGCTCTTCATAAAATTCACTAAGTTTATTTTGATTAGATATATCCATAGTCATCGAGGCAGCAATAAATTCTTTTGGATAATAAGTTTTCAAATATGCTGTTTGATAAGATATAATTGCATATGCAGCAGCATGACTTTTATTGAATCCATATTCTGCAAATGGTTCTATTTTTAAAAAAATTCCAGCTGCCACCTCTTTACTAATTCCATTTTTGACAGCCCCTGTAATAAAATTTTGTTTTTGTTTTTCAAGCTCAGATCTTTTTTTCTTTCCCATCGCTCTTCTTAAAATATCTGCTTGGCCAGCAGTAAAACCTGACAATTTCTGTGCAATTTGCATTACTTGTTCTTGATATATAATTACCCCGTAGGTTGGTTTTAAAATATCTTCTAATAAAGGGTGTAAATAATCTGGCTTTTGTTTGCCATGCTTACAATCATTATAAGTTGGTATATTGCTCATAGGACCTGGTCTATACAAAGCAACTAATGCAATAATATCCTCAATATGATTTGGCTTCATTTGAGTTAACGCTTCTCTCATTCCAGAACTCTCAATTTGAAATAAGCCAACTGTATTACCCGAAGATAACATTTCAAAAACTTTTTTATCTTCGTAATTTATATTCTCAATATTAAATTCTTTTTCTTTTTTTTTTATTAATTTTTGAGTATTATTAATCACTGTTAATGTTTTTAATCCTAAAAAATCAAATTTAATCAATCCAGCATCCTCAGCTGAATACATATCGAATTGAGTTGAGGGAAGTAACAGATCAGTCGATGCATCTTTATATAAAGGAACAACTTCCTGTAATTTTCTATCAGCTATAACAACACCTGCTGCGTGAGTTGCAACATTTCTATTCAATCCCTCTAGTTTTAATGAGAGTTCTGTAAGTTTTTTAACTCTTGGATCATCTTTAATTAATTTTTGAAGTCTTGGTTCCCCAGCAATACATTCCATTAAATTTTGAGGTCTAGATGGATCAAAAGGTATCATTTTGGATATACTATCAACAAAACCATAGGATAACCCTAATACTCTACCAACATCTCTGATAACCATTCTGGCTTTTAATTTTCCAAAAGTAATTATATGAGCAACACTATCCTTGTACTTTTCAGTCAAATATTCAAAAACTAGGTCTCTTTTCTCCTCACAAAAATCTATATCAAAGTCTGGCATTGAAATACGATCTGGATTTAAAAATCTCTCAAAAATAAGATTAAATTTTATTGGGTCGACATCTGTAATTAAAAGACACCATGCTACTAAAGAACCTGCACCAGATCCTCTTCCAGGTCCTACTGGGATATCATTTTTTTTTGCCCATATAATATAATCAGAAACAATTAAGAAATAACTGGAATATTTCATTTGTATAATAATATCTAGTTCATGATCCAATCTATCTTTGTAAAGTAGAAATTTTTCATTTTTGAAAAGATCCTCACCCTGTATTTTATAAATATTTTTAAATTTTTGTTTTAATCCATCCAAAGAGTTTTTTTTTAATATTTCATCGGCATTTCCACCTTTGTCAGAACTAATGTCTGGTAATATGGGTTTTGAAAAATGCGGTCGAAAATTACAACGATAAGGGAAATTATAGTTATTTTCTAACGCTTCAGGTAAATCAGAAAATAATTCTGACATCTCAGAATTATCTTTAAGATAGTGTTGATTTGAGTATTTAATTCTATTTTTCTCATTTACATAAGTTTTGTTTTTAATACAGATTAATGCATCATGAGCTTCATACATGTCTTTGTTTGAGTAAAAAACTTCATTAGTGGCTATTATTGATATTTCTAAATTTAAAGACTGCGAGAGATTAAACTTTTCAAATGAAATTTCATTTTGATCTCCATGACGTTGTATTTCTATATAAAATTTATCACCATATTTTTGTTTAAGTTTAGAGTATAATTTTTCAATTTCTGAAAATTTTCCTTTATTGAATAATTGACCAACTAATCCATTTATTGTTCCTGAAAAAATGGCAACTCCCTCATTATTCTCTAACAATTCCTCAAAATTTAAATGTGGATCGGAGGTTCCATCATTATTAAGATATGATAATGAAGATAATTCAATTATTCTTTTATATCCAATTTCATTCAAAGCGAATAATGGTAATAAACCAATAGTACCATCTAATTTAAAATTAATCTGAGTACCAATAATTGGTTGGGTTCCAACTTTAGATATCTTTTCAGCAAATTCTAAGGCGCCACATAAATTCGATGTATCACATAATGCTAGAGATTTAATCTTCTTTTCTTTAGATATTTCTCTTAAGTCATCAATTTTAATAGCTCCTTCACATATTGAAAATTGAGAGTGTATTTTTAGATGATTAAAGTTTTGAATTTGAGACTCAGCCATTAATGGATTTTATATTACCATCAACTATTTCCAATAAGCAATCCGACTTATTAGCAAAAAATCTATTATGAGTTGCAAATATTATTATTCTATCAGGCTTTATCTGTTTTTTTAAAAGCTCAAAAATTCCTTTTGCAGTCTCAATATCTAAACTTCCTGTTGGCTCATCTGCAAGAATAATTTGTGGATTGTTTATCAAAGCTCTTGCGATTGATACCCTTTGTTTCTCACCCCCAGATAATTGTGAGGGATAGTGATTTAATCTTTTTGCAAGACCAACTTTTTTGAGCATTATTTTTGATTTATTTGAAGCGTCCTCTTTATTTTTGCCACTTGCTAAACTAGCTAAGGTTAAATTTTCTATTGCTGTAAAATCAGACAGAAGATTATCTTGTTGATAGATAATTCCGATTTTATTAGCTCTTAATAAATCATTTTTTTGAGAATTGTTTGGATCAATCTTTTTATTATCAATAAGTATAGACCCAGAACTAGGTCGGTCTATTAAGGACAATAAATTTAATAAAGTTGATTTACCAGAGCCTGAAGGTCCCATTAGAGAATAAATTTTTCCAGATTTAAATTTATATGAAATTTTTTTTAAAACATTTATCCTTTTTAAACTTAAAAAACTTTTATTTATGTTGGATAGCTGAATTAAATTACTCATACTTTAATGCTTTTATTGGATCTAATTTGGCCGCCTTCATAGCTGGAAATATAGATACAATTATCGTTATAAAAATTGAACACAATGAAATAATAAAAATAGAAGATGGATTTATTTCAGACGGCATTGTGCTTAAGAAATATATTTCTTCAGGAAATAAACTTATGTTAAAAGCATCACTTAGAAATTTTCTAACATTTTCAACGTACATAGAAAATGTAACCCCTAATAATATTCCAAACAATGTAGCAGTTGTACCTATTATTACCCCAACTAAAAAAAAAATTTTAATAATAGATTTATTCAACACACCAATAGATTTTAAAATAGCAATATCTCTAGTTTTATTTTTTACTAATATCGTTAAGCCTGAAATGATATTAAAAGCTGCAACAATAATTATAAGAGATAATATAATAAACATTACATTTCGCTCTACTTTTAAAGCTGAAAATAAAGAGCTATTAGTATCAGCCCAACTATATACAAAATCATTAGGAAATATTTTTTGAACAATCTCTTTTTGATTTTGAATATTTTGAGGATCCTTTAAATAAACCTCTAACTTTCTATCATTTTTTGAGAGATTCATAAATTCATCAAGAGTATCAATATTAATAAATGCTACATTATTGTCAAAATCTGCTAAGCCACTTTCAAACAATGAAATAATAGTAAAAGATTTTTTCTTTGGGATACTGCCAATTATTGTATCTACACCTGACGATGACATTATTGACACATCATCACCAAGCTTAAGATTCAATGTGAAACTTAACTCTTTACCTAAAGAAATATAGTTATCTGTCAAATTACTTTTATTACCTACAAATGTTTTATCTTTTATTATCTTTAGTTTAGGAAAATCTTCTCTTGAATAACCTCTCAAAACAATACCTTTAGAGGTGTCTTTTTTAATAATTATTGCTTCTCCAGAGTTACTTAATATCATTTCACTCGCGATAAGATTGAGATTAGTATTCTTTACTTTATCAATTTGAATTTGATTTTCATAAGTATCAACAGTTATATGGGCATTAAAACCAACTATCTTATTTATTAATTCGGATCTAAATCCATTCATTACTGACATCACAATAATTAGGACTGCAACTCCTAAGCTTATTCCAATAAATGAAAAAATAGATATAACATTTAAAAAGCCATCTTTTTTTCTTGCTTTTAAAAATCTAAATGTAATTTCTTTTTCTAAAGTTGAAATCAATTGTGAGCTTTTTGTTTATTAATAATCTTAATAATTTCTTTTAAATTAATTTTTTGAGTTTCTTTATTTATTTCTTTAAATTCAAATAAATCACCTTCAGTTTGTTTTCCAATAATTATTTGATAAGGAGCACCAATCAAATTCATTTTTTTTATTTTTGAGGATAAATTTTCATCAGTATCATCAATAATCGTATCAATATTATTTTGATTTAATTCAAAACTTATTTTGTTTGCTTTATCAAGTGCAGATGTATCGTTTTTATTAATCATAGGAATTATTGCAATATCATATGGTGCAACAGAAATTGGCCATTTCATGATTTCATTTTTTTCATCATACTTTGCCTCTATAATTGCTCCTACTAACCTTGAAACTCCTATTCCGTAAGATCCCATTTTTACGTAGTCTTTTTTACCTCCAGGTAAATCGACTGCTGCATCCATTGGTTTGGAGTATTTGTCTCCAAAATAAAAAATATGGCCAACTTCTATACCTTTTGTTTTCAATCTATTTTTCTCTGAAACTTTTTCATTAAACTCATCCTCTTTGAATTTATCATCAGTAACTGAATAAAATTTTTCATATTGATTTCTCAATTCAAGTAGGGATTTAACATCAAGTTTTGTTCCTTCAAAATTTAAGTCGAATATTCTTTTGTCTGCATAAATTTTACTCTCTCCAGTTTCTGCTAGGATAATAAATTCATGAGAAAGATTTCCTCCAATAGGGCCTGTGTCAGCTGCCATTGGAATTGCTGTGAGATCTAATCTTTTAAAAGTTTTCAAATAAGATAGGAAAAATTTATTATAAGAAAACAGTGCATCATCATCTGTAATATCAAAAGAATATGCATCCTTCATGTAGAACTCCCGACATCGCATAATTCCAAATCTTGGTCTAATTTCATCTCTAAATTTCCATTGAATATGATAAAGAAGTTGAGGTAAAGATTTATATGATTTTAGAGAAGATCTAAAAATATCTGTTACTAATTCCTCATTTGTTGGTCCATAAAGCATTTCTCGATTTTGACGATCTTTTATTCGTAACATTTCCTCACCATAATCCTCATAACGTCCACTCTCTTTCCAAATCTCGCTAGATTGTATTGTGGGCATTAGTATTTCTTGTGCACCTATTTTATTTTGTTCTTCTCTTACAATTCTCTCAATTTTTTTCATTACTTTGAAGCCTAGAGGCAACCAAGAGTATATGCCTGCTGAAGATTGTTTTATCATACCAACTCTTAACATTAGCTGGTGAGACTTTATCTTTGCTTCAGAAGGGTTATTTTTTAAAATCGGAATAAAAGATTTAGAAATATACATGTTAAATGATTATATTTCTTAAATTTAAATATTCAAATTTCATTAATAAATAAATGGCTATAAATATAATTGTTGTTATTCCAGTACAATAAAGGAATTTTTTTAACATTTTAGGATTTTCTGGTGATCCGGGATCTTCACCATCTACTTTAACTATTTTTTTCCTCTCAACATCTATTGGTAAAATCGCAAAAAAAACAATCCACCAGATAATAATGTAGATTATAGCTAAACCAGTAGGACTCATTAAATCCTTACTAAATTAATATTAGTATATGGTCTTTTTCCTGTTTTTTCTTTTGTAAATTTTCTGCAAGCAATTTTAAGGGCATCTATTAAATTACTTTCTTGCTGTTTGCTTCCAAGTTTAAAAGATCTTGTTGTTTTTTCAATTTCGTCCTCTAACCCATAAAGAAATTCATTTTTTTCATAAATGGGTAAACCTCTAAATGTTGTGACGGGATTATTATGGATATTTCCTTTAGGTGTTATTAATATAGTGACTTCCAAATATCCATTGCTACTTAAATTTTTTCTATCTTTTATTGACTGAGAATCCTCCTCTACGCTCACATTTCCATCTAAATATAATCTTCCACTTGGTGCTTTGTCATATACCTCGGGTGCTTCACCAGGGTATAGCTTGACTATATCCCCATTTTCAACTTGAACTGGATGAGGTACTTGCATTTCTTTAGCAAAATTTATGTGTTCTATCATGTGTCTGTGCTCCCCATGAACAGGGATTACACATTTTGGTTTTACCCATTGATACATATCTTTAAGATCCTCACGATTTGGATGTCCAGAGACGTGGATAAACTCTGTCTCTTCTGAGATAACCTCAATTCCATCTTTGACCAATTGATTGTGTAATTTATAAAGTTTTTTTTCATTTCCTGGAATTATCTTTGATGAAAAAATTACTGCATCACCTTTTTCAATAAAAACATCAGGATGAGTGTAATTTGAAATTCTCATCATTGCACCCATTGGTTCACCTTGACTGCCTGTACACAAATAAACTATTTTTTCTCTAGCAAAATTTTTAGCTTCTCTTGGATCAATTGGGTCAATGGTATTTTGTAAATATCCACATTGTCTTGCTGCTTTATAAATTCTATGCATAGATCTTCCAACGAGTGAAATTTGTCTTCCAGTTTGTTCAGCGCAATAAAAAGCTGTCTCCATTCTAGCAACGTTTGAAGCGAAAGATGTCACAATAACTCTTTTTTTTAATCGACCCATTATGTTTAATAAATTTTTTCTTACATCTAACTCTGAACCTGATCTGCCGGCACTAAAAACATTTGTTGAGTCACAAATCATTGCTAGTACGCCTTCATCACCTATTTCTTTTAACCTCTTTGCATTTATTTCCTCACCTATTAGGGGGTTTGGATCAACCTTCCAGTCACCAGTATGTAAAACAACACCTGCTGGAGTTTTAATCTTTAATCCATTGGGTTCTAAAATAGAATGGGTTAAAGTAATGTACTCAATTTCAAAATCTTCCAACATTACCTTTCCATTTAACTCAACTATTTGTAAATCTTTTGTTACATCGATGTGTTTTTCTCTAAATTTTTCTTTGATTAATACAGCGGTAAACGGGGTTGCAAAGATCTTACATTTTAATTTTGGCCATAAATGTGCAATTGCTCCGATATGATCTTCATGTGCGTGAGTTAATATTATTCCTAATAAATTATCTTTTCTCTCAACAATAAATCCTGGGTCTGGATATATAAGATCAATGCCTGGAATAGTATCATCAGCAAAAGTAACTCCAATATCTACCATTATCCATTTATGATTTCCAGGTTCACCATAACCAAAAAGATTCATGTTCATTCCAATTTCACCTGAACCACCTAGTGGACAAAATAATAATTCTTTTTTCATTTATTTTATTAAGTTAGCAATTTTTATTAATCCCTTAATTGTGATATCTTTATTTTGTATTACACGAGTCTTTAATGATTTTCTAAACAAATCAGAGTAACCACCAGTAATTACAAGTTTGAAAGATTTTCTAGTTTCTTTCTTAATCAAATTAATAATATTGTCAATTAGTCCTATATAACCCCAAAAAAAACCTGAACGCACTGCCGAAATTGTATTGTTGCCAACTATATTTCTTATCTTCTTTAAATTTATTTGAGGTATCAATGATGCTTTGTCAGACAAAGTATCAAGCGATATTTTAACTCCAGGAGCAATTATGCCGCCTCTATAATATTTTTTTTCAACTACATCAAATGTGGTGGCAGTACCAAAATCTAAAATTATAAAATTATCTTGTCCATTTTGTAAACTAATTGCATTAGCTAAACGATCTGAACCAGCCTGTTTATAATTAACTTTTATTTTAATTAATGAACTCAAATTAAGATTTTTAATCTCATAACATTTAATTTTGGTTTTTTTATGAAAATAGCTTTTAA
>CACPDT010000006.1 GCA_902632665.1 uncultured Pelagibacteraceae bacterium
CAACCTTCGATTAATTTATGAGGTTCAAATCTTAAAATATCTCTATCTTTGCAAGTACCTGGCTCAGATTCATCTCCGTTAATCACTAAGTAATGGGGTCTTGAACCAACTTCCTTAGGCGCAAAGGACCATTTTAAACCTGTTGGAAAACCCGCACCACCTCTTCCCCTAAGTTGAGAGTCTTTAATTTCATTTATAATCCAGTCCCGGCCCTTGTCTGTTATTTCTTTAGTGTTTACCCAATCTCCTCTTTTTTGAGACGAATTTAGATCAGGTCCTAAATCGTTGTATAAATTTTGAAAAATTCTGTCTTGATCCTTAAGCATTTTTTAAATCCATTAGTGTTTTTCTATTATTCTCTGGTTCATTATTTATTCTTCCTCTATAAGACCCAGGTGTTGGTTTATCTCCGTTTAAAATTTTATCTAAAATCTTTAAAGTTTTTTCTTTATCAAGATCCTCATAGTAATCATCATTAATTTGCATCATCGGAGCATTGACACATGCACCCAAACACTCAACTTCCATCCATGAACAACTTTTATCATTTGAAAGCACAGACTCATCTTCTGAAATTTTTTCTTTGCATGCTTCAACTAATTTGTTTGCACCCCTTATCATACATGGAGTTGTAGTACACACTTGAACAAAATATTTACCTACAGGTGATAAATTATACATGCTATAGAAAGTAGCAACTTCATATACTTTTATATATGGCATATCCAAAAATTTTGCGATGTATTTCATTGCAGCTAAAGGTATCCAGTTATCATTTTGTTTTTGAGCAATGTATAATAATGCCATCACAGCACTTTGTTGTTTCCCTTCTGGATATTTGGCAACAATACTTTTAGCTGCCTCTAATGATGAAGGGTTAAATTCAAAATTTTCAGGTTGGTTTTTTGCTGGTCTTCTTAAACTCATCTATCGACCTCCCCAAAAACTATATCAAGTGAGCCAAGAACAGCGGGTACATCTGCTAACATGTGTCCTTTAATTAAATAATCCATTGATTGTAAATGTGAAAATCCTGGCGCTCTAATCTTGCACTTGTAAGGTTTACTTGATCCATCTGAGATTAAATAAACACCAAATTCACCTTTAGGTGCTTCAACAGCAGTATAAATTTCATCTTTGGGTACACGATATCCCTCAGTAAATAATTTAAAGTGATGTATCAATGCTTCCATGGATTGTTTTATTTCTGTTTTAGATGGTGGAGATATTTTATTGTCAAAAGTTTTGATTGGACCTTTTTCCATTTTCGATAAACATTGTTTTATAATTGATACACTTTCTTTCATTTCCTCAATTCTACATAAATATCGATCATAACAATCACCATTTTTACCTACTGGGATTTTAAATTCTAATTGATCATAACAATCGTAGGGCTGAGATTTTCTTAAATCCCATGGGACCCCTGATCCTCTAATCATTACGCCACTAAAAGAGTAATCTAACGCGTCATCTTTGGTTACCAAGCCAATATCGACATTTCTTTGCTTAAATATTCTATTATCAGTTAAGAGGTTCTCGAGATCATTTATTATTTTTGGAAAAGTTTCACAAAATTTCGCTATATCGTTTTCTAATCCAGCTGGTAAATCTTGATGGACACCACCAGCTCTAAAATAATTTGCGTGCAATCTTGATCCAGATGCACGTTCGTAAAAAGTCATTAATGTCTCCCTCTCCTCAAATCCCCATAATGATGGTGTTAAAGCACCCACGTCCAGAGCTTGAGTAGTAACATTTAATATATGACTTAATATTCTTCCGATTTCACAAAACATTACTCTTATGTATTGAGCTCTTATTGGAACATCAATATCTAGAATTTTTTCTATAGCTAAAGCAAAGGCATGTTCTTGGTTCATGGGAGCAACATAATCAAGTCGATCAAAATATGGAACTGCTTGCATATATGTTTTATTTTCAATTAATTTTTCTGTTCCTCGATGCAATAAACCAATATGTGGGTCTGCTTTTTCTACAACCTCACCATCTAGCTCAAGAATTAGTCTTAACACACCATGAGCAGCTGGATGTTGTGGACCAAAATTCAAATTAAGATTTTTAATTTTTTTTGTCATTAGTTTCTGATACTTCTTTTATGTATTTTGTTCCCTCCCAAGGACTTTCATAATCAAAATTTCTGTAATTTTGCTCTAATTTAACAGGCTCTTTGATAACTTTTTTTTTCTCCTCACTATATCTGACTTCCGAATTACCAGTTAATGGGAAGTCTTTTCTTAATGGGTGACCTTCAAAACCATAATCAGTTAATATTCTTCTTAAATCAGGATGGTCTTTAAAATTTACCCCATACATATCAAAAACTTCTCTTTCCATCCAGTTAGCTGATGGAAACACGGATGTTAGAGAAGAGATTAGTTCATTTTCATTAATAAAATAACTCAAAATAATTCTATGATTAAACTCATGACTTAAAAATAAATACACTATTTTAAATCTTTGTATTTCCTCAGGATAATCTACAACTGTAATATCAATAAGCTGTCTAAATTTAGTATCTTTGTTTGTTTTTATAAATAAGACAACGTCAATTAAATCCTCTTTATCTATTTCAACATAAATTTGATTATGTTTAATTGAAGTTTTGTTAATTTTTGTAGTAAGTTCTGAGTTTATCTTTTTCTCTAAATCAATTAAATTATTCATATTACCTGTTAAAAGATCCCTTATTTCTAATTTTTTTTTGTAATTGCATTATTCCATACAACAATGCCTCAGCTGAAGGTGGACAACCTGGCACATAAATATCAACAGGTACTATACGATCACAACCTCTTACAACAGAATATGAATAGTGATAATAACCTCCTCCATTAGCGCAGCTTCCCATTGATATGACATATCTTGGTTCTGGCATTTGGTCATAAACTTTTCTTAATGCTGGTGCCATCTTATTTGTTAAAGTGCCCGCAACAATCATTACATCAGATTGTCTAGGTGAACCTCTCGGAGCAGCACCAAACCTCTCAAGATCATATCTTGGCATAGCTGTTTGCATCATTTCGACAGCACAGCAAGCAAGACCAAATGTCATCCAATGCAAAGATCCAGATCTGGACCAATTTACTAGATTTTCTAATGATGTTGTTATAAATCCATTCTTGCCAAAATCTTCTGCAAGTTGTTTAAATTCATCAGGTACTTGATCTAAATTATTGTTCATTTAAAAAATTTTTATTCCCAGTCTAATGCACCTTTTTTCCATTCATAAATAAATCCAATTGTAAGTATGAATAAAAAAATCATCATTGACGTAAACCCTAAGATACCAATATTTCCCAAAGAAATTGCCCATGGAAATAGAAATGCAATTTCAAGATCAAAAATAATAAATAAAATTGCAACTAAATAAAATCTCACGTCAAATTCCATTCTTGAGTCTTGAAATGGTTCAAATCCACATTCATAAGCTGACAACTTTTCTGGATCTGGGTTTTTTGGTGATAAGATAAAATTTAACACTATAAAGGCACAACTGAGTCCTAAGGCTATAATTAGGAACAAAATTATAGGTAAATAATCATTTAGAATTTCCGCATTCATTGGTGGGATATATATCACCTTTTTTAATTAGATGAAGTGATGTTAGGTCACATTTTATATAAAAAAAAAATCAACAAAATCAGTTATTTACACCAACCCCTTAAAAAAAATCAACAAAATCAATTGTTTGGCATTTAATACTCAGAATCATTGAAAGTGGCGGGAGTGAAGGGACTCGAACCCTCGACCTATCGCGTGACAGGCGATCGCTCTAACCAACTGAGCTACACCCCCACTTATTACCTTTTTGCGTGGTGGGCAGTAAAGGACTCGAACCTTTGACCCCCTCGGTGTAAACGAGATGCTCTACCAACTGAGCTAACCGCCCTTAAACAAAAAGTACATTGTTTTATATCTTTAAAAGCACCTTCGTCAAGGTCTATTAATACTAAATAACGTCAAGATTTATTGATTGTTTTAATTTTAGGGATTCTTTTAAAATCCACCTCTCCAATTATTTTTGGAGTTAAAATTATCTTTCTCTTTTTTCGATGTTGGTCTTGTGAGATAATAGGTAACAAAAACTACTAATAATAAAATTATGTATAGTTCCATAAATAAATTTTTTTATTGTATACTTGCTTGAGACTTGTCGTCTTTTTTTGAAATATCAACTTCAACCCACTCCGTTTTTTTGAGCTCCTTAGTTAAAGCAATTTTTAAAACTTCATCAGCATATTCAACAGGAATTATTTTGATTTCATCAATTATTTTTTTTGGCATATCGACTAAATCTTTTTCATTTTCTTTTGGAATTAAAACTTCTTTAATTCCTGCTCTATGTGCTGCAATGAGCTTTTCTTTCAAGCCACCTATAGGCAATACTTGTCCCGTTAAAGTAACCTCACCTGTCATTGCAACATCTCTTTTAACTGGAATGTTTGTAATAGAAGATACTATAGAAGTAACCATCCCAATTCCTGCAGAAGGACCATCTTTTGGTGTAGCTCCCTCAGGAACATGAATATGAAAGTCTTTTTTCTCAAACAATGGAGGTATTATTCCATACTCTAAACATTTGGATCTAACAAAAGATTTTGCTGCTTTAACCGACTCTTGCATTACATCTCCAAGCTTACCTGTTATTTGCATCCTACCCTTACCTGGCATTGTAGCAGTCTCAATTTTTAAGATTTCACCACCATATTCAGTCCATGCTAATCCAGTGACTATTCCAACTCTATTTTCAGTTTCTAATTCACCTGACTTGAATTTTGGTACACCCAAAAAATCTGATAAGTTTTCTTTACTTATTTTTACCTCTTTTTCTTCTCCAGCAACAACTTTTTTAACTACTTTTCTAGCAACTTTAGAAATTTCTCTTTCTAAATTTCTAACACCAGACTCTTTGGTGTAACTTCTAATAATTTCCTGGATAATGTCATTTTGTAAATTCATCTCATTTTCTTTAACACCATTATCTTTAATTTGTTTTGGTAATAAATATTTGTTTGCAATATTTATTTTTTCATCCTCTGTATAACCTGCAAGTCTAATAACTTCCATTCTATCTAATAGAGGTGGAAGTATATTTAAAGTGTTAGCTGTAGTTACAAACATAACATCAGATAAATCGTAATCAACTTCAAGGTAATGATCATTAAAAGTTGTGTTTTGCTCAGGATCTAATGCTTCAAGTAATGCTGAAGATGGGTCACCTCGATAGTCATTACCAATCTTATCAATCTCGTCCAAGAGAATTAATGGATTTTTTGTACCAGCCTTTTTCATCATTTGGATTATTTTGCCGGGTAGAGATCCTATGTATGTTCTTCTGTGTCCTCTTATTTCTGCTTCATCTCTCATACCACCAACTGACATTCTTACAAATTCTCTATTTGTAGCTTTTGCTATTGATTTTCCCAAAGATGTTTTGCCAACACCAGGAGGACCAACTAAACATAAAATAGGTCCTTTTATTTTTTCCATTCTTTTTTGAACAGCTAAAAACTCAATAATTCTTTCTTTTACCTTTTCTAAACCAAAGTGATCTTTGTCTAAAATTTCAAGGGCTTTTTTAAGATCTATATCTACGGTACTTTTTTTATGCCATGGAAGTTCTGTCATCCAGTCTAAATAATTTCTAACGACCGTTGCCTCAGCCGACATTGGACTCATATTTTTTAATTTTTTTAGTTCCTGCAAACATTTTTTTTCAACATCTTTAGGCATTCTCGCCTTAATAATTGCTTTGTTAAGACTAGTATTTTCATCCTTGCCATCTTCAATTTCACCTAATTCTTTTTGTATAGCTTTTAGTTGCTCATTTAGATAATATTCTCTTTGAGTTTTTTCCATTTGTGTTTTTACTCTGCCCCGAATTCTTTTTTCAACACCGATTATACTTGTCTCATTCTCCATTATCTTGATGATTGCATTTAATCTTTTTTTAACATCTATTGTCTCAAAAATTTGCTGCTTTTCTGAAATAGTTGCAGTTATATGAGATGCAATGTTATCAGCAATTTGTGAAGGATCCTTTAATTGCTTAACAGAATTGATTGTTTCATTAGAAATTTTTTTATTAATCGATGTTAATTTTTCTAATCTTCTTAGAGCTGTTGCTGCAAGAGGATATAAATCCTCATCTTTATTTAAAATATCATTATAATGAGTAAATTCACAAGTAATGAATTTTTCGTTATCTTTAAAATCTAAAATTTTTACTCTTTTTATTCCTTCTACTAAAACTTTGACTGTTCCATCTGGTAATTTTAAAAGCTGAAGAATACTACCTTCACAACCATACATAAAAATATCAGTCTTTTTTGGATCATCTATTTCTGAATTTTTTTGAGTTACTAGTATAATTTTTTTATCTTTTTTCATTACCTCATTAAGAGCAGAGATAGATTTATCTCTCCCAACGAAGAGAGGGATCACCATACTTGGAAATACCACTATGTCTCTTAATGGTAATAAAGGTGCTGAATTTTTAACATCCATATACTTAAATATGGATATTATTAATTATATTGCAATACCTTTTTCTTAATTATTAAGGATATTACGCCGCTGAGGTCTTGCTAGACTTAGATTTATCGTCAGTTTCTGAATGAACTATTATTGGTTGAGATTGTCCTTTTACAGACGCCGCATCAACAATGACTTCTTTAATATTTTCTTGACTCGGTAAATCATACATCGTCTTAAGTAAAATATTCTCCAAAATAGATCTCAAACCTCTTGCTCCTGTTTTTTTTCTAATTGCTTTTAGGGCAATTTCTTTTAACGCACTTTCTTTAAAACTTAATTTAGCACCATCGAGTTTAAATAATTCTTGATATTGTTTTGTAAGAGAATTTTTTGGTTCTTCTAATATCTTTATTAAAGATTTTTCATCTAAATCATCTAAAGTAGCGATCATTGGTAGTCGACCAATGAATTCTGGAATGAGACCATATCTTAATAGGTCTTCTGGTTCTAATCCTTTCATCCATTCACCAGTCTTTTTATCTTGTGTGTTTTTTACATCAGCACCAAATCCTATTGAAGTTCCTTTATCTCTTTGTGATATAATTTTATCTAAACCTGCAAAAGCTCCACCACAAATAAATAAAATATTTGTAGTATCAACTTGTAAAAATTCCTGTTGCGGATGTTTTCTTCCACCTTGGGGAGGAACACTTGCAATCGTTCCTTCCATAATTTTTAATAGTGCTTGTTGCACACCTTCACCCGAAACATCTCTCGTTATAGATGGGTTTTCAGATTTTCTACTAATTTTATCAACTTCATCTATGTAAACAATTCCACGTTGTGCCTTCTCAACATTGTAATCAGCAGCTTGTAATAATTTTAAAATAATATTTTCAACATCCTCACCTACATATCCTGCTTCAGTTAGAGTTGTTGCATCAGCCATTGTAAATGGAACATCTAAAATTCTAGCGAGTGTTTGTGCTAACAAAGTTTTTCCACAGCCAGTTGGACCAACTAATAAAATATTTGATTTAGCAAGTTCTACGTTTTTACTTGTTTTATTTTCATAATTTAATCTTTTGTAATGATTATGAACCGCTACAGATAAAACTTTTTTTGCGTGTGATTGGCCAATTACATAATCATCTAAAACTGAGCAAATTTCTTTTGGTGAAGGTAGACCATCTTGGTGTTTTACAAAAGTATCTTTACTCTCTTCTTTGATGATGTCCATACAAAGCTCAACACACTCATCACAAATAAAAACAGTTGGGCCTGCAATAAGTTTTCTAACTTCGTGTTGGCTCTTTCCACAGAAAGAACAATATAAAATATTTTTGTTATTTGTGTTCATAATTTCTATAACGAATCAATCTAATTACTTTATTATAAGAGACTTATATTAATCAAGTTTCTAATAAATAGATGTCAATATCTTGTGTATTAAGATCTTTTTTCTACTACTTCATCTATAAGACCAAATGACTTAGCAGCGTCAGCTGTCATGAAGTTATCTCTTTCTAAAGCAGATTTTATTTCATCTACTGATTTGCCTGTGTGTTTAGAATAAATTTCATTCAATCTTTTTTTTAAAGATAAAACTTCATTAGCATGTATCTCAATATCAGTAGCTTGTCCTTGAAAACCTGCAGATGGTTGATGAACCATTATTCTAGAATTTGGCAATGAAAATCTTTTACCTTTTTTTCCAGCTGAAAGTAAAAATGATCCCATCGACGCTGCTTGACCAATACATAATGTCGAAATATCAGGCTTAACATATTGCATAGTGTCATAAATACCAAGACCAGCAGTTACTAACCCTCCTGGACTATTAATATATAAATAAATTTCTTTTTTTGGATCTTCTGCCTCCAAAAATAAAAGTTGAGCAGTAACTAGAGAAGCAACATTATCGTTAATTTGTCCTGTTAAAAAAATTATTCTTTCCTTTAATAATCTTGAGTAAATATCATATGCTCTTTCCCCCTTACTTGATTGTTCAACAACCATAGGTACTAATGTGCTCATATGTTCTGATATTTTATTTGTCATAAGTTGATTCGGTTTACTTATACAACTTGAGATTACTTTTTGCTAACTTTTTTTGTTTTTTTGACTGGTGACTTAATTTTGGAGCTTTTTGTTTTAGTTTTGTTCGTCGTAGGTTTTTTTGCCTCAACCTTCTTTTCAGTTTTTTCTTTGACCTCATTAGCATGACTATATTCTTGCATTTGAGATTGTTTCAAAATTTTTTCAGCCTCTTCTTTTGAAACTTCTTTTTTATTTGGTTTTGCTTTTTCTTTAATTAGTTTTAAAATTTTTTCCTCATAAACTGTACCTCTTAAGCTAGATAATGCTGAAGGATTTTTTTGATAAAAATCCATAACCATTTTCTCTTGGCCTGGCATCATTCTAATTTGTTTTTGAACTTCAGCTTGTAGTTCTTGTTCTGTTACCTTAATTTGATTTTGCTCACCAAATTCATTTAAAACTAATCCAACTTTAATTCTTTTTTTTGCTATTTCCTCGAAATTTTTTCTACTTTTTTTAGCATCTTCATCGGACATACCTTGAGAAAGAATTTTTACTTCCTCATCAATCAAATTTTCAGGAATTTCAGTAATCTTAAATTTTTCTATCTCTTTTAAGATTTGATTTTTAGAGAAACGCTCAAGAGAATTTTTATATTCATCATTTATTTGTTTTGAAATTAAAGATTTAAGATCTTTTAAATCTTTCGCACCAAAATTTTTTGCAAACTCATCATCTATTTTTACAGGTTCAGGATTTTTTAATATAGTTATTTTGCATTTAAATTTTGCTTTTTTATTTACTAATTCTTTTTCAGGAAAGTTTTCGGGCAAAGTAGCTTCAATAATCTTTTCATCATTTACTTTGACACCAATTAATTGTTTGTCAAAACCTTTTAAAAATAAATCTTTACCCAAAGTTAATTGTGTATTTTTACCTTCTCCACCTTTAAATGGCTTATCATCAATAGTGGCATTATAATCAAAGGCTACTAAATCACCTTCTTTTGCAATTGTATCTTTTGGAGCTTCTTTGAAGTTTGGTTGATTTTTTGCTATTTCTTTTATTCTTTTATCTGCTTCAGTGTCATCTATTTTTACTGAATACTCATCAAACTTAATATTTTCTATTGGCTTTACTTCGACCTTTGGGAGCTCTGTTACAGAGATAATGTATTCAAGATCTTTATCTTCCCCGTATGTTTTGAGATCTAATTTTGGTTGACCTGCGGGTTTAATATTGTTTTCCTGTAATGCTTTAGTTGAAGAGTCTTTTATAACTTTATCTAAGACTTCACCAAAAACTGCTTTTCCAAATTGTCTTTTTAAAATTTCTTTTGGAACTTTTCCGGGTCTAAAACCTTTTAAATTTACAGTCCCTTTTATTTCTTCATATCTTTGATCCATATAAGTATTCATGGTTTTTTTATCTATGAATACTTTTAAGTCTTTATTTAAACCTTTTTTGTTTTCTATTGTTACTTTCATAATCTATTGATGGTAGGGCGAAAAGGACTCGAACCTTCACAGATTGCTCTATCGGTTCCTAAGACCGACGCGTCTACCAATTCCGCCATCGCCCCACAAATCTTGAGGTTTTATATATTATTGAAACTATTTGTCCAATGACAAATATTGAAAAATTATCTATTTATTTCATAAATTTTATAATATTTTTAAGATTGAGTAATTTAAAGGAAGCTTAATGGAGTCAAATAATAATTTTTTTTTAAAAAGAAGATCTGTTTTAGCAAAAAAAATACAAAATCATCCCATTAGTGAAGATGATTTAAATATAATTTTAAATGCTGGAATTAGAGTTCCAGATCATGGTGCTTTAAATCCATGGAAAATAAAAGTTATAAAAGGTAATAAATTAAAACTAGTAGATGAAGAAGTTATTTTTTCAGAATTTATTAAAGAAAATCCTGATGCAAGTCCAGAAAGTAAACTTTTAGAGTCGAAAAGACTTCAAAGAGCCTCGGTAGTTTTGGCAGTTTTATCAACACCAGTTGAACATCCTAGAATACCAAATTGGGAAATGACATTATCCTCTGGTGCTGTATGTATGAATTTACTATCATGTGCTCAGTCTTTAGGTTATGCAGCACAATGGTTAACAGAATGGTATTCTTATAATAAGAAAATGCTTGAATATTTAGGTGGTAGGTCAGGTATAGATCAAATTTCTGGTTTTATCTATATTGGTCACAAAGCAGAAGAACCATTAGAAAGAAAAAGGCCTGATCCAGAAAAGGTAATTTCATATTTATAATGATGACAAGAAAGTATTATGGCTAAGACAACTATTGTAATGATAATTTATATTTTAGGACTTATTTTTGGAGCTTTATTTCTTAAAATATGGAGTGCAGACACAAATGTATATAAAGGTCTTTTAGGACTAGGCTGGACAGCTATATTTTTAATAAGTTTATTTTTAGCTGACAAACATGAAAAAAGTTAAATATTTTATCATTTTTTTATTCTTTATTTTACCCATTCAAAATTTAAAATCTGAGATTATCGTTATGAGTGCTTGTGACGATAAACAGGATGAGTTTTTAAAGAATGAATACATACTTAACTTAAATGAGTTGATAATGGTCAGAAATTATGTGTACAAAGAAAAAACTTACCAAAAATATAGATTAACAGATCTAAGTGTAAAAAAATCTAACTCGTATGTGAGAAATATCTACGAAGAAAATGGAAAAATTTTAACTCACAAACATGGATACCCACAATTTTACACTCAAATACTTTTTGAAAAAGGCAAACAAGAAGTTTATATGAAAACAGTTTTAAATGATGAGGAGGGAATTTCTAAGATTTCCACATGTAAAAAAATAGAAAAATTTGATAGTGAAAGTTAATTTTTTTTACTTTTTTTTGTAAAGTTTCTTTTTTTTTGATTAAATCGATTTTGAGTAATGTTGCTTCTGTGTCTAGCATAAGCTTGCTTTTGTGCTTGTTTCATTGCTCTCTTTGAGGACATATCTTAATAATTTATCTCTAAGCTTCCTATAATATTTAAATTTCTATTAGAAACAACTATTTCACCAGATGATGGACTATAATTCAGGATCTCTGATATCAATACGTAGTGTGTTACTAAAACTAAATTTTTATCACTTTTAAATTTTTTAATATATTCTTTCAATGCTTTAACCTGCTTATCCTTATTTTTAGCAAATTTTGAGCTATAAAAAGAATTTAAAAAACTATTGGTAGAAAAATTTTTAAAAGCGATTTTTGCTGTTTCTTTACATCTACACCACTCACTCGATAAAACCTTATCTATTTTAACTTTGTTATTTCTAAAAAATTCTCCAATATATTCTGCTTGTCTTTGTCCTTCTTTACTTAAATTTCTTTGAGTAGAACAATCGTTAAGATTGAAATTATCTGGATCTCCACTTCCAGGTGCATATGCATGTCGAATAAATATTAATTTTCCACCCTCTTCAAGTTGATTAATCAACTTTTTATTTAAATCCGCTTTAACTGGTGACGTTAAAGATATAAATATAATTATAAAGAATCTTAAAAGTTTCATTTATGGACATTAGATTAAATAATTTAAACAAAACAATAGTTAATTGTAAAAAATGTCCAAGACTAGTTAAATTTGTACATAAAGTAAGTACACAGAAAAGAAAACAAAACATTAATGAGGTTTACTGGGGAAAGCCTGTTCCAGGTTTTGGAAATTTAAATTCAAAACTAGCGATTATTGGGCTTGCCCCTGCGGCTCATGGAGGAACAAGAACAGGAAGAGCTTTTACTGGAGATAAATCAGGTGATTTTTTATTTAAGTGTTTACATGAGGCAGGTATTTCAAATGTTCCTCATTCGAAAAGTTTAAATGATAACTTAAGATTAAGATCTACTTATATTACAAACATACTAAAATGTGTGCCTCCTGAAGATAAACCGCTTAGTAATGAAATCTCTAATTGTTCTAATTTTTTTGATGAGGAAATATTATCTTTAAAAAAATTAAAAGTAATTGTTACATTAGGTAAAGTTGCTTTTGATAATTGTATTAAATTATATAAACAAAAATTTAATATTAAACAAAAATATATTTTTAAACATGGTAAGTCTCTACTACTGCCAAATGGTTTAATCATTTTATCAAGTTATCATCCAAGCCCAAGAAATGTTAACACTAAACTAATCTCAGATAAAATGATGGTAGATTTATTTAAAAAAGCAAAAAAACTTGCTAAGTTTTAATTGTATCACAGAAATAAGGTTTAAATTTTGAATATATATCCTCAGGAATTTTCACTGGTTTGCCATCTTTATTCACAAAAACTAAATGAACTTGGGCTTCAACTATAATTTCTTTACCTTTTGAAATAATTTGGTTCATAAAAAAAGAGGTTTTGGTTATAGATTTTACAAAAGATCTGATGGTTAATTCATCCTCTAAAAAAGCTGATTTTTTATATTCAATGTTACATGACTTAACAATTATTAATGAACCAAATTGATCTTGAACTTTTTTATTACTAAAACCTATTGAAAATAGAGCTTCTGTTCTTGCTCTTTCTAAGTACTTTAGATAATTGGCATAATAAACCACTCCGCCGGAATCTGTATCCTCATAATAAACTTTTAATTTATGAAAGAAATTTTCATGCATATGAAAAATTATATCAAATAATTATCTAATTTGCTGAAAAATAGATATTTTGAAAATAAGCTATAGCTTTCATTTTAGAATTATCAGTATCAGACATTATTGCTAACCCATCTAATTCATTTACATCTAAATTGTGGAATTTTTTAAAATCTTCTTTGACATTTGCTTTAACAGTAACCCACTGATTGAGATTATTTTTAGTAGTAGATAAAACATTATCTACAGACTTTTTGGTATAAGGGCTTGGTGAAGTAAATCCAATTTGATGATTACTTGAGAACACATAGTTTATTGCCCTATTGGAAAGTGGCGTTGCACCAGTTTTTTTTACTGCAAATACCCTGGCTGCAAAATCATGTCCTTTTTTTGTATTTTCTTTTATACCAGATAAATCTTTTTCAACTTTCCATGTAATATTTATGAAAGGTGTCTTATTAAGGTCAATTTTCACTTCTTTTCCTAAACCAGAAGCGGCATTATCAGCAACTGATTTTAAAAAATTGCCATTTTCATTAGATCCAACCGAATAATTTGTCTTATTGTCAGCACCTCTCACTTTTCTGACCTCAAGCTTTGAAAGTTCAGCTTCGGTAAATTTAAATACTTTTATTTCAGCTAAACCAATCTCAGTAAACAAAAAGAGACTGATTAGAAGTTTTAAAATTATTTTCATAAATTTATAAAAAAAAATTGTTAATACATTATTTTGACAAAATTTAAACAATCAAAAATCAATTTTTATTCGTATATATTAATTATGAAGACAATTTCCATTTTTATTTTATTAATTTACTGGTCAATAATGATTTTTGCTCCAGTGATGTCAAAAGATGTAAAATTTGGCAGGGCTAAACTAAATCAAACTAAGATAGTAGAGACAAAACCAAGAAGTTAATAGGTCGAACGACCCCCGCTGATATCAAAAACTGCAGCAGTTGAGAACGTATTTTCCTCTGAAGACAACCAGCAGACTAAAGAAGTGAACTCTTCAACCTCAAGAAATCGTCCTCTTGGCACTTTTAATAACATTCTTTGGACGTGTTCTTTGGTCATTTGGTCTAAAATTCTGGTTTTAGCACCTGCTGGGGTCACTGCATTGACTGCTATATTCTTATCTGCAAGCTCTTTACCTAGTGATTTTGTTAATCCAATTGCTCCAGCTTTTCCAACGCTATAAGCACTAGCGTTTGCATTGCCATCTTTACCTGCAACTGAAGCTACATTAACTATCCTGCCATAATTATTTTTGATCATATTCGGCACAATTGTCCGACAACAATTGAAAGTACCCATTAAATTTATATCAACAACTTTTTTCCACATCTCAATATCATATTCCCATAAAGTTGCTGTTGGACCAGTAATACCAGCGTTATTTATCAATATATCAATATTCTTTTGCTTAGTGATTTCCTGCACACATTCTTCAACTTTTGTGTAATTAGAAATATCAACGATATTAAAACTAAGATTGGGACTTTTAATATCTTCAATTGCTTTTTCGACCATTCTTTTCTCGTTGTCCCAGATAATTACATTCGCGCCAGATCTTATAAATCTTTTTGTGATGTCCAATCCAAAGCCTTGTGCACCGCCAGTAACAATTGCAGTTCTGCCTTTAAAATCAAAAGAAATTTTATCCATAAAACTACTCTCTAGCTAAGAGGTAATAAACAAAAGCTGTAACGAAAGCACCAATAATCCAAGAGTAAGATTGTAGAAACATAAAATTTGTGTTCCAAATTGTTGAAGCAGAAAAAATAAATCCTAATATTAAAGAATAAACTCCTTTAAGGTGCCATCCTCCTGAATAATAATAAGTACCATTAGTTTCAAGTGAGTATATATCTTTGTTTTCTAATTTTCCTTTTTTAATCATATAAAAATCAGCAATCATTAATCCGAACAGAGGACCAAAAAAAGCGCCGATCGTATCTATATAAGATAAAACTCCAACCTGACTTAAAAAAGTTAACCAAAAAACTCCTATAATAAATCCAAAGGTAGCAATTACATAACTAGCACTTTTTAAAGAAAAAGATGAAGGGTCTAAATTAATTAATGTATATTGAGAGGGAATAAAGTTTGCTATTAAATTTGTTGATGCAGAGGCAATGATTATAAAAATTAAGGCTAAAGAAACCAAAAGAATATTATCTAATTTTCCAATTATATCTGTTGGGTTGGTTAAAATCATTTCTACATTTTGCTCATTTAAATTCTGAAATGCATCAGCACCTGTAACAATAAATAATGAAAAAAATGAAAAAATTATTAGATTTAAAATTAAGCTTAAATTGCCTTTTCTTAACTCTTTTTCATTTTTAACGTATCTAGAAAAATCACCAAATGATAAAATTATAATAGAAAAAAAGGTAAATGTAGTCCCTGCAACTGTAATTATTGGACCAACATTATTTGGATTAAAAATATTTTGAAAATCTAAAAAATCTATAAAAGATTTAGCAGTTAATTTCACATCAGATAATAAAACAATGAGGAAAAACATTATCATTGCAGCATATATAGTTAATGCAGAAAACTTGATTAATTTTTTATTATAATTCATGCCAACACTAAACAAGTAAGTTTGCAGTATAATTGAAATCAATATAGCGGCCCAATCAATAATGTTTAATCCTATGAAAAAAACTAATAAAATTTCTTTTTGTAAAATTGAATTATCTATTGAGTACATCAAAACCCGAATTAAAAAACCAAACGCTTTTGATAAAAAATATGTTTGTATACCAAACATAAATATTCCTACAATACTTCTCAACAATCCAAAAAATTGTGCTCCTCTAAATCCTAACGAGGATCTTAATAAGACAACAAATGGTAATCCAAATTTCTGAGATGGTTTTCCAATTAGGTTACAAAATATATAAACAAAAAAAGTTCCTAAAATTGTTCCAAAAAGAACTACAGCAGTATTTAAATTATAAATTAAGTACAAAGATGCAATTAGTGAAAATCCAATAACACTCTGAATATTAACTCCCCAAAAACAAAACAGATCTTTCCAGTCCCAAGTTTTATTGTTTGGGTTTACAGTAACTAAATCCCAATTAATGAGTGTTTTTTTTGTTTTTTGTTGACTCACCTAAACTATATAAAACTTTAAAATTCTATTGTCCATATAAGAGAGTGGGCAGCCAAAGAGCAATCTTAGGGAATATTACAATTAAAATTAATCCTATGATTTGTAGAACCATAAATTGCATCATTCCATAATAAATATCTTTTAAATCCCACTCAGGGACAACTCCTTTTAAGAAATAAGCTGATAGAGCTACGGGTGGTGAAAGCCAGGCGGTTTGTAGATTAACAGCGACTAATATTGCAAACCAAGTTAAATTAAATCCTAGTGCTTCAACTAGAGGTAAAATTATTGGAATAATAATCATTACAATAGGAACCCATTCAAGAGGCCAGCCTAATAAGAATATCATAACCATTATCATTGCTAGAATTAAATATTTGTTCATTTCTAAACCTAGTAAAAACTCAGTTAACAATGTTGGTGTTCCTAATCTTGCAAAAACTGCACCAAAAAAATTAGAAGCAGCAACCAAAACCATTATCAAAGCTGTTATTTCAAGAGTTTTAACTAAAGCCTCTTGAAGTTTTGGTAAAGTTAATTTTTTATATGCTAAAGATAATAAAAGAGCTCCCATTGCACCACATCCCGCTGCTTCAGTAGGTGTGGCAAAACCAAATAAAATACTTCCTAGTGCAGCAAAAACCAATGCAGCAGGAGGAACTAATCCAAGAAAAAATTCAATCCATACTTCTTTCATGCTGGCTGCCCTCATATCTTCAGGTAAAACTGGACCCAGTTTTGGATTTATCATGCACCTAATTGTTGTGTAAGCTGCGTACAAACTTGCAAGAAGAATTCCTGGCATGATAGCAGCTGCAAATAAGTCTATAACTGGAATCTCCATAATTGGTCCCATTACCACAAGCATGATGCTAGGTGGAATTAATATTCCCAAAGTTCCACCTGCAGTGATTGTTCCAGCCGCAAGTTTAACGTCATATCCAGATCTATTCATGGATTTTGCAGCCATTATTCCTAAAATTGTAACTGATGCACCAACAATACCTGTTGCAGCAGCAAATATTACCGAAACAAATAAAACTGCATAATACAAAGATCCTTTTACTTTTGCTAACATCATCTGAAATGATGAAAACAATCTTTCCATTAAACCAGCTTGTTCCATCATAATACCCATAAAGACGAAGAGTGGTACGGCGGCAAGCGTTTGTTCGGTCATCACCATAGAAAATTGGAGTGTCATCAAATAAAAAACTAATTTTCCAAAACCTAAGTATCCAAAAACAAATCCCAGAAATATTAGTGTAAATGAGATCGGAAATCCGACAAATATTGCAAAAAGCATTACACCTACAAGGACGAAACCTAAAATTGCTGGATCTATTAGTTCAGCAATCATTTTTTACTTTCTTCTCCTGGCCATTCACCTTTTTTTGCTGCCCAGTAACTTTTAAATAATTCTGAAACACCTTGGATTAATAAAAATATTATTCCAACTAACAAACATGTTTTAATTGGCCACATGTATGGCATCCAAGTAGTATCCATGCCCCTCTCACCTCTTTGAATAGATTCTCCAACAAAACCTATTGTCATATAAAGAAAAACAATTAAGCCTGGAAAATAAAATAAAAGATATAACCAAAAATCAATAAGACCTTGGTTTTTTGTTTTAAAATTTCTGTATAAAAAATCAGCTCTAATATGTACCCCTCTAGATAGAGCATAACCAGCGCCCAACATAAAAAGTGCACCATACAAAAAGCGGCTTATGTCATAAGCCCAAATCGTTGGAGCTAAAAATAATTTTCGTGCAAGCACTTCATAAGTCATTGCAAATATAAGTGGCATTAATATCCAACAAACAATACTACCAATCCACTTACTAAATTTATCAATATTTATAATAGATTTTGCCATCCATAACGGCATGTCATCAGGCATTTTTCCTGAACCACCTCGCCTTTCGGCAATCATTTCATCTGATATATCTAATTTGCTTGGTTCGTCTGCCATAAAATTTTAGTTAAAAAAATTAGAGCGGACTTAAAAGTCCGCTCTAATTAAATTTAGATTAGTTACTGATTACTTTAATGTTGCTGCGTGAGCCATTCCTAGCTTCGCATTAGACATTTGAGCACCACTCCAGAAAGGAACAGCAATATCAGCAAAGTTTTTCATTGAATTATAAACTTCATTGAAAAATTTGTTGTCTTTAGCATTCTTATTTAAAGAAGCTTTTGCTGCAGCCATATATTCTGTGAAATAATCTGAAGGTGTATCTTCTAAAATTACTCCATGTTTAGTAGTTAGCTCTTGTAAAGCTTTACCATTCTCGTAGATTCTGTAACTTAAAGATTTTGCTAATGATGCATTAGCAGCTACTTCAAGTGACTTCTTCTCATGAGCGCTCATAGCTTTATAAGTTTTTCCAGTAATATAAAAGTCAGCATTTACGACTACTTGGTGTAAACCTTGTAAGTAATAGTGCTTTAATACTTTTTGGAAACCAAATGTTAAGTCTGGTTTTGGACAACACCACTCAGCAGCATCGATAGTACCTGCCTCAAGAGCTGGAAGAATATCTCCACCACCCATTGCAACAGATGCTATACCAATATCTTTATAAGTTTGTCCTGGAATTCCTGGAGGAGTTCTAAACTTATATTTTCTAAAGTCAGCCATATCCTTAATTGGTTTTGGAAACCAACCTAAAGCTTCTGGACCAACTGGTTGAATCATAAATCCTTTGATGTCTCTTCCCATTTCTTTCCAAAGTTGGTCGTATAATTCTTTACCACCACCGTATTGGAACCATGAAAGGAATGCGATATTGTCGATACCAACTCCACCACCAGCTACTGGAGATCCAAATAGCATAGCAGCAGGATGATCACCTGACCAATAGTGAGTCCATGCGAATCCACAATCAATCAGACCTTTATCCACAGCATCAAGAGTTTCCTTAACTCCAACAACAGCGCCCGCAGGTAAAATTTCGAATTTTAACGAACCAGCTGTTAATTCAGTTACTGTATCAGTAAAGTCCTTTAACATTTTCACTTCATCAGCTTTAGTGTTAAGAACAGTCTGACATTTTAGTGTTTTTGCAGCATTAGCATTAGAAATAAATCCAAGCACTAAAACAGATGCAAATAACATTGAAATGATTTTTTTCATTATTTTCCCCTTGTTAGTTAAATTTAACAAATGCATACAATCAGAAAAACAAACCTGACACAAGTGACAATTGATTAATATGAGTGTAAAGATGATTTAAAAAGATTTATTAAAAAATTATTCAACTTGTAATGGAAAACTTTGATTTTATAATAATTGGTGCTGGATCGGCAGGATGTGTTCTAGCAAATAGACTTTCTGAAAATTCTCAAAATAAAGTTTTATTGATCGAGGCTGGGGGTAAAGACAATTATCCGTGGATACATATTCCTGTTGGATATTTTAAAACAATGCACAATCCATCTGTTGATTGGTGTTACAAAACAGAACCTGATGAAACGATGAATAATCGATCAATTCGTTATCCAAGAGGAAAAACTCTGGGTGGGAGTTCAGCTATTAACGGTTTATTGTATATTAGAGGACAAAGTAGGGATTATGATGTCTGGCGTCAATTAGGTAATACTGGTTGGGGTTGGGATGATGTTCTTCCTTATTTTATAAAAGCAGAAAATCAAGAGCGAGGTAAAGATGATTTTCATGGTGTTGGGGGACCACTTTCTGTTTCTGATCAAAGAATTCAGCTGCCGTTATTAAATGAATTTCAAAATGCTGCTGAAGAATTTGGAATTCCAAAAACAAAAGATTTTAACACTGGCGACAATCATGGTTGTGGTTATTTTCAAGTTACAGAAAAAGATGGTTTTAGATGTAGCACTGCTGTTGGGTATTTAAATCCTATTAAAAGTAGAAATAATTTGAAGATAGTTACCAATGCTCATGTAAAGAAAATCAATTTTGAAAACAAAACTGCTAAAAGTGTTGAGTATTGGCAAGAAAATGAACTCAAAAAAGTCTCAGCAAATAGAGAGGTAATTCTTTCCTCAGGATCTATTGGATCTCCACAGATTTTACAAACTTCTGGAATTGGTAATTCAAAAAAATTAAAAGACTTAGGTATTGATATGGTTAACGATTTAAAGGGAGTTGGAGAGAATCTTCAAGATCACCTCATGTTTAGACCAATCTATAAAGTTCATGGATTAAAATCTTTAAATAAAAAGATTAATAGTTTGTTTGGAAAATTGATGATTGGGCTTGAGTATGTTTTTAATCGTAGTGGTCCTATGACAATGGGTGCTAGCCAAATGTGTATGTTTGCCAAAAGCGATCCATCTTTAGAATTGCCAGATCTTCAGTGGCATGTACAGCCAATGAGCATGGATACATTAGGTGCAACGAAAAATCATGATTTTCATGCATTCACTCCAACTGTCTCTAATATAAGACCAACTAGCAGAGGTCATGTAAATATAACAGATAAAGATTCTAGAATTTATGCAAAAGTAAAACTTAATTATCTTTCAACTGATCATGATCGTATAGTTGCAGCAAAAGGTTTGAAATTGACAAGAAAAATTGTCATGGAGTCAGAGACATTTAAGAAATATAAACCAGAAGAATATAGACCAGGAATAGATATTAATAATGATGAAGATCTAGTAAAAGCTGGTTCAGAATTTACTCAAACTATTTTTCATCCTGTGGGTACTTGTAAAATGGGGCAAGATGAAATGGCCGTAGTAGATGAAAAACTTAAGGTGAAAGGTTTAAACAATCTCAGAGTGATTGACGCTTCAATAATGCCAAATATAACTTCAGGTAACACTAATGCACCTACAATAATGATTGCAGAAAAAGGTGCTGATATGATACTTAGAAGTTAATGTTAACTGATTTAATTACTCCAGAACAAATTACTATTCTAACACAAATTATTTTAATCGATTTAGTTTTAGCTGGTGACAATGCAATCATCATTGGGATGGTCGCATCAAAATTTCCATTAGAACAAAGAAAAAAAATTATTTTTTGGGGTATAGGTGGTGCTGTAGTTTTAAGAATAATTTTAACTTTATTGACTGCTTACCTACTACAAGTTACAGGTTTAAGATTAATTGGTGGTCTTCTTCTACTTTATATAGTTTACAAATTGTATGTTGATGTTGTGAATGGATCTGATCACGATAGTGATATTAAAGTAGACAATTCAAGTTTTTTAAAAGCTATTTGGACAATTCTATTAGCTGACTTTACAATGAGTTTGGACAATGTTTTGGGTGTTGCTGGAGCAGCTGGAGATCATTACTATTTACTAATTTTTGGACTAGTTTTATCAATTATTTTGATGGCTACTGCTGCAACTTTAATTTCCAATTGGATTAAGAAATATAAGTGGATTGCATGGGCTGGTTTAATAGCTATTCTGATTGTTGCTATTGAGTTGATTTACACTGATATTAAAATATTATTTTTATAATGTTCTTAAAAAATTATAACTTCAAAAATAAAACTGCAATCGTAACAGGTGCGGGTAAGGGTATTGGTAGAGCTTGCGCTATAGCTCTAGCAGAGGCAGGAGCAAATTTAATAATTATTAGCAGAACTAGAAGAGATTTAGATGAAGTTTCAAAGAAAATAAAAAAATTAAAAACAAAGTGTAAATCTTATGTTTGCGACATTACAAATTATAATGATATTAAAGAAATTATTAATAAACAAACCAAACTAGATATTCTTATTAATAACGCTGGTAATAATAGACCAGCACATTTTACAAAAGTGAAAACCAAAGATATGGAACATATGGTTAAGATAAATACAATAGCCACATTTAATCTTGCTCATCTATGTGCGCTAAAAATGATAAAATCAAAAAATAGAAAAAAAACAGGTGGTGCAATTGTAAACATGTCATCACAAATGGGTCATGTTGGTGGACCAATAAGAAGTGTTTATAATATGAATAAATTTGGTTTAGAGGGTTTAACAAAAGGAATGTCAATAGATCTTGCAAAATATAACATTAGAGTGAATACTGTTTGCCCAACATTTGTAGTCACACCTATGACAAAGAAGTTTTTAAAAGATAAAAAATTTAAAAGAGACATGTTAAATAATATTCCTCTTGGAAGATTTGCTGAATTATCTGAAGTAGCATCTGCCGTGGTATTTCTAGCTTCTGATGCGGCATCAATGATTACAGGTACTTCTTTATTGGTTGATGGTGGATGGACTGCAAAATAATATTTAGATTTTTATTTATAATAATTTTTTTTACTACAACTCATCTAAATGCTGTTGAGTTTAAGGGAAAATTTTTTCAAGGACATTTCATAGTTGGCTTAACAGACCCATCAGCTAAAATTATTATTGGCAAAAAAGAAGTAAAAGTATCAAAAGAAGGCTATTTTGTTTTTGGAATTGATAGAGATAGAAAATTTGATTTAACTATAACAAAAATAGTTGACGGAAAAAAAGATAAAATCACTAAAAAAGTTTTAAAAAGAAAATACAATATTCAAAGAATTGATGGTTTAGAAGAAAGTAAAGTTACACCTCCAGAATCTGTTTACAAAAGAATTAAAGATGAAAATAATAAAATTGGCGAAGCAAGAGCAATTAACTCAGATTTACCATTTTTCAAAAATCAATTTATTATGCCAGTTGAAGGTATCATAAGTGGTGTTTATGGAAGCCAGAGAATTTTAAATGGTAAACCTAAATGGCCTCATTATGGAATTGATATTGCTGCTAAACAAGGAACTATGATCAAATCATCTGGATCAGGTATTGTTACAATGGCAGAGGATGATCTTTATTATACGGGAGGAACAATAATTATGGATCATGGACATGGTATTTCGACTATTTACTCACACCTTGAGAATGTAATGGTATCTGTTGGGGATAGAATAAACCAAGGGGATATCATTGGAACTGTTGGTTCAACCGGAAGATCAACTGGCCCCCATCTTGATTTTAGAGTTAACTGGTTTCAGACTAGACTAGACCCTATGTCAGTATTAAATTAGTATTTTAAATTTAAAATATAAATTTAATTTTTATGGAAGGTAAAACAAAGCATAGAGTTCAAACTTATTCAGAATCTAAAAATTCTATTTTTTACAGACTCATAAAAAAAATAATATTAGATGCACGTGAAAAATTTTTTAATCATTTCAAAAATTCTACTGAATACAATGATAATCATTCTTTATTAGATATTGGAACAACTCCCTCACTTGATAATGAGCAAAATATAATATTAGAAAAGACCAAAAATAACAAAAACATTACGTGTTTATCAGATCAGGATTGTAATAATTTGGAAAAAAAATATCCGAATATAAAAAATTTTATTATTGGAAACGGCATAAATACTGACTTTAAAGATATGTCATTTGATATAGTGCATTCTAACGCAACAATTGAGCATGTTGGTTCATACGAGAATCAAATTTCCTTTGTTAAAGAATCTTGGAGAATCTCAAAAAATTATGTTTTTATACAAACTCCAAACAGATTTTATCCAATAGATTTTCATACTAACTTACCTCTTATTCACTGGTTACCTAAAAAAATTCATAGGAAAATATTAAGATTTATAGGATTAAATTTTTATTCAACAGAGGAAAATTTAAACTTATTATCTGAAAGTAATTTAATAAATATTTGTAAAAAATTAGATATTAAGAACTTTAAAATAATTAAACATAAGCTTCTTTTTATGACTTCAAATTTAATATTAGTAATAAAAAAATCCTCATAAATTTATGCAAACATTAATTCTATTAGCTTTAGTTATTGTCATTGGATGGATATTATTCAGACCATTTACAAAAAAAGAACTTGAAAAATATAATGATAAAGACTGGCCTGATATGAATTTATAATGGGGAACCTGGCAACAGAACTCCCAGATTAAATTTCAGATCTAGCTCGCAACCTTTCATACATAAGTCTTGCTTTTACTCCTAAATCCAAAAAAGGTTGTGGTGGTAACCAAGTTGGTTTATTTCTTGCCTCAATAGTTTCAATTTCTTTTGTGTGTTCATTACTAGCCTTAATAGCAATTTGTTCACCAAATAATGTACCTACCCCAATACCTGAGCCATTATAACAACCTGCAACAAATATATTTTCTTTAATTTTTTCAAAGATTTGAGAACTATTTCTGGTTCTTGATACAATTCCTGACCAAGTTGATTGAATAATATCATCTGGTAATTGTGGAAATCTTTTTTTAATACCAATCTTTTGCTTAATAGATCTTTTTTCCAAATTAGATTTAGACATCTGAGATGGATTGTGAACTTCTGCAGTATTTCTTATTAAAATTCTTCTATCTTTGGTCATTCTAATCGTTGCTCCCATTGGTCTAACGGGTAAAACACCCCACTCTTTTGGTTCTCCAATTGATGAAAATTCTTTTTCGGTTAAAGGCCTTGTCATGCTTGCAGTCAAAGTAATTGGAAAATTATAATTTGCTTTGATCCCCAGGGACTTAAGAAATCCGTTAGTTGCAAAGATTATTTTTTTTGACTTTATTGAGCCATTTTTGAAATTACAATTTATTAAACCATTAATCTTTTTCCAGTTTAATAATAATGAATTTTCATAAAGTGTTACATTCTCAGGCAATGTATCAATCATTGCTCTAACTAGTTTACCTGGATGTAATAAAATTCCTCCTTTTGTGTGAAGAGCAACATTATAGAAGTTAGTGCCTAATCTTTTCGTAAGATCTTTATTAAATATTAAATTATGCTCAAAACCCAATTTAGATAAAGTCTCTGAGAAATTTTCTAAGATTCTTTTATCTTCAATATTTGATGATGCAAAATACTTTCCACACTCGTTCCATTCACAATCAACCTGATATTCCTTAATGAATTTTTTAACTACATCTATGCCTAACATATAGATATCAGATTTTTTTTTATAATTTTCTAATTCTTTATTAGATGTAAAACCGTCATTAAGTGTAGTATCAACTAAATAACCAGAATTTCTTGAACTTGCACCCTCTCCTGCTAATTGAGCATCAACTAATAAAATTTTTTGTTTTGGATAAAGCTGACCTAATTTTCTTGCAGCCGATAATCCTGTATAACCTGCACCAATGACTAGCCATTCGCATGTCAAATCAGACGAAAGTGTTTGGATATTTGTTCTTGGACTTAAATCATTGACCCAACTACAGGTATTATCATTAACAACTTCCATCAAGAAAGATTACGATAATTGTTTACTTATTTAAAGACCTTAAGAAATCAAAGAAGGTTGCTTCTTCATATCTTCTTTTTTAATCCCAGCTACTCTTACTGGTTTTTTCATAGCATCTCTTCTAAAAGGTTCACCTAGCTCTTGATTTAGAATTACCTCTATAAATGTTGTAATACCTTTTTTTTGATCTTCACAAGATTGTTTAATTGCTGCAGTTGTCTCTTCCATGGATTTTACTGTAACACCTTTTAAGCCACAAGCATCAGCAACTTTTGCATAACTTAGTTCTGGATCTAACTCTGTTCCAACAAAATTGTTATCAAACCAAAGAGTTGTGTTTCTTTTTTCTGCGCCCCATTGGTAATTTCTAAAAATCACCATTGTAATTGCTGGCCACTCTTCTCTAGCACATGAGCTCATCTCATTCATACTAATTCCAAATGCACCATCTCCTGCAAAACCAATGACCGGTGTATCAGGGCAACCTATCTTTGCACCCAAGATCGATGGAAAACCATAACCACAAGGACCAAATAAACCTGGAGCTAAATACTTTCTAGGTTTTTCAAATGTTGGATAAGCGTTTCCAATTGCGCAGTTATTTCCAATATCACTTGAAATAATTACATCTTCAGGCATTCCAGCTTGAATTGCTCTCCAAGCCTGTCTTGGAGACATTCTATCTTTATCTCTTTCTCTTGCTTCTTTGTTCCAAACTGTTCCCTCATCATCATCTTCGTGATCTAAACTTGATAATTTTTGTAACCATGCAGATTTTGTTTGGTGAATTGAATCTTTTCTTTTTTGTCTATCGGCATCTCCAGCATTTGGAGACAATTTTTCTAAAATTTGTGTTGCAACTAATTTTGCATCACCACTAATTCCAACTGTAACTTTTTTTGTTAAACCAATTCTGTCAGGATTCATATCTACTTGAATTATACTTGCATTCTTGGGCCAATAATCAATTCCATATCCTGGAAGTGTTGAAAATGGATTTAGTCTTGTTCCTAAAGCTAAAACCACATCTGCTTTTGAAATAAGTTCCATTGCAGCTTTAGATCCATTGTACCCTAATGGTCCAACAGCCAACGGGTGACTTCCTGGAAAGCTATCATTATGTTGATAACCAGAACAAACTGGTGAATCTAATTTTTCTGCAAGTTTTTTTGTTTCTTCAATTGCTCCACCAATTACAACTCCCGCTCCAGATAAAATTACAGGAAATTTTGCATTTGATAAAAGTTTTGCAGCTTTATCTATTGCTTCGGCTCCACCACCTTGTCTTTCCAATCTAACTATTGGTGGTAATTCTATATCTATAACTTGAGTCCAATAATCTCTAGGTACATTTATTTGTGCGGGCGCAGAACCTCTTATAGCTTTTTCTATAACTCTATTTAAAACCTCAGCCATTCTTGATGGATCTCTTACTTCCTCTTGATAACAAACCATATCTTTAAATAAATTCATTTGTTCTACTTCTTGGAAACCACCTTGCCCCATAGTTTTATTTGCAGCTTGTGGGGTTACTAATAGTAAAGGTGTGTGGTTCCAATATGCTGTTTTAATTGGAGTTACTAATCCAGTTATACCCGGTCCATTTTGTGCAATAACCATAGACATTTTTCCAGTAGATCTTGTATAACCATCAGCAATTAATCCACCATTTGTCTCGTGAGCAACATCCCAAAAAGTTATTCCTGCATCAGGAAAAATATCAGAGATCGGCATAAATGCTGAACCAATAATACCAAAAGCATGTTCAATGCCATGCATTTGTAAAACTTTTACAAAAGCTTCTTCTGTTGTCATTTTTGTCATTAATAGAGCCTTTCTAAACGAGTAAATTTATAATTTTTTATAAAACTATTTGTTAATTGACGCGATTAATATATAAGATTTCTCAAAATTCAAACAAACAATTGACACTATATATATGGCTACTGACATCATAATTCACGATAAAAAGGATAATGTCGGGGTAGTTGTGATCGAAAAAATAACCCCAAAACAAGATTGTAAATGCTGGATTATGGAGGATGACAGCTCAACAGACATTCAATCAACGGATGAAATACCTTTAGGACACAAAATTGCAATGGTCGATTTAAAAGAGGGAGATACAATCTTAAAATATGGTCATGATATTGGGAAAGTAGTAAAATCAATTAAAAAAGGTGAGCATGTTCATGTTCACAATGTAAAAACTAAGAAATGGTAATTAAATGGAAATTCCAAAGAGTTTTTTAGGATATAAAAGAGAAAACGGCAGAGCTGGAACTAGAAATCACGTAATTATTTTACCAGTAGACGATATTTCGAATGCTTGTGCAGAAGCGGTTGCCAATAATATAAAAGGTACAATTGCATTACCACATTCTTATGGTCGACTACAATTTGGAGCAGATTTAGAATTACATTTTAGAACTATGATTGGAACAGGTAGTAATCCAAATGTTGCTGCTGTTATTGTAATTGGAATTGAGCCTAAGTGGACAAAAAGAATTGTAGATGGAATTGCCAAAACAGGAAAACCTGTCGAAGGTTTTCACATCGAACGTACCGGAGATATCGGTACAGTTATGAAAGCCTCAAAAAAAGCACAAGAGTTTTCTCAATGGGCTTCTGAAAAACAAAGAGAAGAGTGTCCAATGAGTGACTTATGGATTTCAGTTAAGTGCGGAGAGTCAGATACCACATCTGGATTAGCATCAAATCCAACTGTTGGAAATTTAATGGAAAAATTAGAACCGATGGGCGTTCATTTATGTTTCGGTGAAACTTCTGAACTTACTGGTGCAGAGCAAGTTTGTGCAACTAGAGGTGCTACTAAAGAAGCATCAGAAAAATTTATGAAAACTTGGAATGATTATAATGATTTTATTTTGAAAGAAGCAACTGATGATCTTTCAGAAAGTCAACCAACTGCTGGAAATATAGCAGGTGGTTTAACTACGATTGAGGAAAAAGCATTTGGAAATTTCCAAAAGATTGGAAATTTAAAATTTATAGATGTTCTCGAACCTGCTGAGCAACCAGAAAAAGGTCCAGGATTATATTTTATGGATACATCTTCAGCAGCAGCTGAGTGTATTACACTTCAAGCGGCAGGTGGATTTAATATTCATCTATTTCCCACTGGACAAGGAAATATTGTTGGAAACCCAATTGAACCAGTTGTTAAGTTAACCGCAAATCCATTAACAGCAAAAAGTATGAGTGAACATGTAGATTGTGATGTATCCAAAATCCTTTCAAGAGAAATGAATTTATCAGAAGCGGGAGATAAACTCATTGAGACAACGCTAAGAGTGGCTAATGGAAGATTAACCTGCGCTGAAGCTTTGGGTCATAAAGAATTTGTAATGACAAAGCTTTACAGAAGTGCCTAAGCCCTATTGCTCTTTAACAAAGTGTCTTCAAAATTTTTATATATAAAGAGAATTTTCCCAGGTGTTACTTTAGCATTAATCTTTTTTCTATTTTCACAAGGTATAAACAATGTTTTAGCAATTGAAATTTTTGGAACTCCAAAAAGTCCGATTTCAACAGTTCTAATTGCAATTCTTCTTGGAATTTTAATGGGAAATGCTTTTACTCCAAGACCTGGTATGATGGTTGGACTAGACTTTACCCAACAATATATTTTAAAACTTGGAATTATTTGTTTAGGAATAAGGTTAAGTTTTGAAGAATTTATTAAATTTGGTTCAATTGCTATACCGTTAATAATTGTTTGTATAATAGGTGTATTAATCTTGATTAAACTTTTAATTAAAAAAGTCTCAATATCTTCAAAAATGTCATATCTTATAGCAATAGGTACGAGTGTTTGTGGTGCAACAGCAATTGTTGCAACAGCACCAGTAATAAATGCCAAAAAAACTGAAATTGCCTATGCTATTGCAAATATAACTTTATTTGGTGTTATTGCGATGATTGCCTATCCTTATTTTGCAGAGTGGTACTTTAATAATGAGGATCTTAAGGCAGGTCTTTTTCTCGGAACTTCTATACACGAAACATCTCAAGTAGCTGCAGCTGGTCTAATTTATGACCAACAATTTAATAGTCCTGAAACTCTAAATGTTGCAACAGTGACGAAGTTGATTAGAAATACTTTTTTGGTAATAATGATCCCCCTATTCGCTTTTTTATATAACAGAGGTGAAATTAAAAATAAGAGTTATTCAATTTTTGATATATTCCCATATTTCGTACTTGGTTTCATAGGAATGATTTTAGTAAGAAACGTTGGTGACCAAATATTTTCAGATGAAAATGAAAATTATTTTATTTGGATGAATACAATTGAGTATTTTAAGATTCTAGCAACAACATTTTTAACGATGGCGATGGCTGCAGTTGGTATTTCTATAAATCTTAGTGAATTGAAATCTATGGGTTATAAACCATTCGTTGTAGGATTTATTGCTGCTGTAACAGTGGGAATTATTAGTCTAATTTATATTGAAACTTTATCTAAATTTTTTATTTAGATTGTTTTGCAGCTTTATTAAAATATTTTTTCCTTAAATCAGAGAGAAACCTTCTTATAAATGCAGCTGCAACTCCAAGTGCAACTGCAAAAAATATAGAAAACAATGCATAAGCTATAGGCATTTCTGCTGAAAATTTTTTTACAAGTATTGAGAGAGGGGTCAAATCTTCTTTGCTTACTTTTACTACTCCATTCATTGCATGTTCAGCAAAAAAAGTATCATAAGCTATAGCTATACCAACTATTAATAGCAAAATTGCTAATAAGGCTTTTAAACCTGAACTTTCAATAGATTGACCAAGTTTTTGACCTGTTTGCACTCCAATAATTGACCCAACAACTAATAAAAAAACTAAAACTAAATCAATCGAGCCATAGTTGAACGCATGCAAAAAAGTAACTATTACACTTACAAATATTGTTACGAACAAAGATGTTCCAGGTACTAATCTTGTTGGCATCCCAATTATATAAATCATCGCTGGAACTAATATAAATGCTCCACCAATTCCCATTATCGCTGCAATAAAACCAACAAATAATCCAATTATGATTGGTGTAAATGCACTTTCATACAATTTTGATTTTGGAAACCGCATTCTCAATGGCAATCCATGTATCCAATAATGAACGTGAAGTTTCTTTTTTGTAGAAATATTTTTTTTTGCTTTATCTATTTCACCTAAGCTTTCGACCAACATTAGAGTTCCAATAATTGCAAGTATATACATGTAGGCAAGTGATATTACAGTGTCTATTTTTCCTATTCCTTTAAAATATGTGAAAGTATAAATGCCCAATAAAGTTCCTATTGCACCTCCTATCACAATTATAAAACCCATTTTATAATCTAAAGTATTCTTTAAATAATGCGTTGTTGATCCTGAAACTGATGTTGCTAGAATATTATTTGCCTCATTAGCAACTGCATAGGCTGGTGGAACTCCTAAAAAAATTAAAAAGGGTGTCATTAAAAATCCACCACCAACGCCAAATAACCCTGACAAAATACCAACTAACGCACTTAATAAAATTATTTCAAGAGCGCTTATATTTACTTGGGCTATTGGTAAAAATACTTCCATTTAAAAAATGGAACTTTAAATCTTAATTATTTAAAAGTTAAAAAAGTTCCAACAATTATTACACCCCAGCAAGCTAAAATAGCTGAAAAAATCCCTGTCTTAATAAATGTTGTTTTGTGATTATAGATTTTTTGGGGGACTTTTTTTATATTTGAAAGGCGCATCTAATTCCTCAATAGCACCAGACTAAAAATTGTCAAACCTAATTTAAAAAAAAATGATTTTTTTGGATCAATATATTGTTGCGCCGAAGACTTTGATCTCACCATCCTCAACACCAAGCACTAATCGTCCAAGGAACTCACCTGGGATTTCTTTATTTGTTTGCTTAATTAGAATGGTGATATGCTCCCCTCTCCTTAGAGTGCCAAAAGGCTCATAAGTTTCTTTTAAATTTGTTATAAGCTTGTTATTTGCCCATTGTTTTCCAAGTTCTACCTCATTAGCTCCAAACAACATCTGGGTAGAAAAATCTCTTGTAAATCCACCATAATCTCTCATGTTTGATGATTTGACCAAATTATCCCAAAGAGGCTTCCCTATTTCAAAAATTTCCTCATCAGATTTTGATAACAGATCCATAGAAATTACTCTTTAAATATAAATTATGAGGCTTTCTTTTTCTCTTTTTCGTCAACGATATGATAGACAGGTACTTTCTCTAGTGAAAATTTCCCAGTTTTTGGATCTCTTCTTGATACAGTCAGGCAATGCCAATTATCATCATCAAGTTTCATGAAATCTCCCCTGTAATAATACCCAGGCCAACGAGTTTCTTCTCTAAATAAAGTATGTTCAGTTACACATTGAGAAGTAAGAGCTCTGTGTTTTAATTCCCAGGCTCTCATTAATTGATGATAATCCTCAGCACCAACATTCTCTAAATCTTCTTGAAGCCAATCTAATAATTCCAAGCCTCTTTTAAGTAAATTTCCGTTAGTCATATAATTTGATGTAATTCCCCCAACATACTCATCCATAATCTTTTGAAGTCTTTGTAGACCTTGTATTGGAGAAATGTAACTTGGTGAAACTGTACCACCAGTTATTTCATTTTGAGCTATTGTGTAATTATCTAAAGGTTTATAAATGGCCTTTTTAAAATCATCACATTGTTTATCTGATACTTTAATTCCTTTAGCTTTTTGATCCTCAATATATTTTACTGCAGCTTTTGCAGCCAATCTACCCTCTGTAAATGAGCCAGATGAAAATTTATGGGCACTACCACCAACTGTATCCCCAGCTCCAAATAGACCATTTATAGTTAACATTCTATTATAGCCCCAAAAATATTCTGGTGGAGAAAGATCTTCTGGCCCGCTTACCCACGCTCCAGAACAGGTTGCATGTGAGCCCATTACGTATGGCTCTGAAGTAGTTAATTCTGGATTTGTATATTTAGGATCAATGTTTTGTGATGCCCACACAACAGCCTGACCAACCGTCATTCCTAAAAAATTTTCCCATCCAACTGTTTCTAAATGAGGATCTTGAAAAGCTTCTGTAGTGACCATATGAATTGGTCCACCCCCTGCAGCAACTTCTTGAATGAATGCATGATTTCTTAAACATGTTGGAGTTGGATGATGATCAATGTATTCTCCAACTAACTCCTTAGTTTGATCATACCATTTCTTTTCATAGTTTTCTCCATTAGCATTTTGCGTATAAGTTTTTAAATGTAAAAAATAAGCTCCAACTGGACCATATCCATCTTTAAATCTACATAAAACAATTCTATTTTCCATCTGAGTCATTTTTGCACCTGCAGCAATCGGTAATGCATAAGCTGAACCATTACTCCATGGAGCGTACCAAGTCCTACCCATGCCTTCTCCAACCGCTCTTGGTTTAAAAATATGTGAAGCTCCACCAGCTGCTACAATAACTGTCTTTGATCTAAACACATGGAAATCTCCTGTTCTCATATTAAAACCTACAGCTCCACCAATTCTATTCTCTTGGGACTCATCCATTAATAAATGGGTAACCATAATTCTATTATAAATTTTATCTGCTGATTTTTTTGCAGCCTCTGCTACGATAGGTTTATAACTTTCACCATGTATCATTATTTGCCACTTACCTTCTCTTAAGTATCTTCCGGTCTTCTCATTTTTCATCATCGGCAAACCCCACTCATCAAACATATGAACTGTTGAGTCAACATGACGAGCCATATCGTAACCTAGATCTTCTCTAACCATTCCCATTAAATCATTACGAGCATATCTTACATGATCTTCAGGTTGATTTTCATCCCATTGCATTCCCATGTAACAATTGATTGCATAAAGACCTTGGGCTACCGCTCCACTTCTATCGATATTTGCTTTTTCAACACATACAATTTTTAAGTCTCTACCCCAATGTCTAGCTTCGAATGTGGCACCTGTTCCAGCCATACCACCACCAACAACTAATACATCACATTCCTCGTAATGAGTTTTATGTTTTGCCATTAGTAGTAAACTCCCTTTTTAAAAGACTCTTTAGGGACCGATGGTAATTCTTTATCTGTATTTAGACCTTCTGGCTCACTATATAACCTTTGTGAATTTATCTCTCCTTGATTAGGTGTGTCGCCTTCAGCGAGTTTAGGAATAAATTTTCCCCATGGTTTAGTTGTAATAGGTGAGACAAAGCTTTTTTCAGTACCATTTCTAAATTTTATTTTCCATGAAATTGTACCCTTCTCTTCTTCTCTTCTTACTCTCACGCTATGTCCCATTGGAGCAAAATCAGCATAACCTCTTACATCGATTGCATGATTAGGACATGCTTTAACACATGAGTAACACTCCCAACAAAAATTCGGTTCAATATTTTTTGCTCTTCTAATATTTTCATCAATGTGCATGATGTCTGAAGGGCATATATCTACACAATGACCACAGCCATCGCATCTTGTCATGTATACAAAAGTTGACATAATTTTTATTTTTCTCCTTTTTCTATTAGCATATTAATAATGTTTTGGCTCTTCTCTTTTTATACCCAGGCCAAATTGTTCAGGCGCGTCTGCTGGTGGTGGTAAATTATCTCTAGATCCATCAGCTTCTGCTAAATTTTTTTGAATAGCTGCACCAGGTTTGTAAAACATATGTGCGAACTTAGACCAATAAACTCCACCAAATAAAATCAAATTAGATGCAACAAATAAAATAAAAAATAAATAAGAAAAACCTATTTGACCATTAAATTGAGTAAATGACCAAGCTAGCCCAAATGTTGAGCATGCAAGTAAAGCTAGGACAAATAAATCTGCTTTAATAATTCTATACCAAGGATGTGCCTCTGCAGAAACATCAACTCTTAAAAAAAACCAAAACCAATATCCACCTAAACAAGTTAATATTGCTCCAACATGCCAAAGTACTGACCATGTTTGTGAATTTAATTTTTCGGCACCTGTATAACAGAAAACTAATATTACTGAAGATACCCAAAATAAAATTGTTCCATACATTCCAAGAACATGTGCCAGTCTCCTTTTACCAAGTCCTAGTTCTGAGGTTGTTCCAATATCTACAATTGTGGTTTTTGCAATTACTGAAGCTTTTTCCCCAACGCCTAATTTTTTTGTTGCTGAAAGTTTTGCTTTCTTTGCATTATTAAAAAAGTATGTAAGGTTTTTATGATGGATCATTTGGATAATTGTTCCAACTGCAATCAATAAAATCATCGCTACAATAAAAGACTGCATTGCTAACGGTGAAATTATTTCTGATAAAATTGAAAAAGGATTATTACTTAACATTTCCGCCTTTTGTTAAATTTTGATTTAATTTTATATATGTTGAATTTAAAGTTCAACCTCAAACTGCGGTCAATTTGTCTTTTATAACAAGCTAATTATTTCTTTTATAATGTTGTTTGTTTGGAATGACTGATCTTACTCCACCTTGAGGATTGTCAACGTCCCCCTCTCTTCGAGGAATCAAGTGAAAATGACAATGTAAAATTGATTGACCCGAAACTTTTCCAATATTTGTTCCTAAATTAAATCCTTTAACTGATGAATCTTTATTCATAACTTCTTTTTTTATGATTTTTATTAAGTCATTACATGCAACTAATTCATTATCAGATAAATCAAAATAATCTTTAATGTGCCGTTTAGGTATAATTAGGCAATGATGTTTTGAAACAGGGTAAAAGTCATAACTTGCATAAGCTAGGTCATTTTCACGAGCACATCCGCTTTTTTTGATATCACAAAATAGACAGGGATTATTTGGATCTTTCATATACTAAAATTTATAGGGGTTACATTTATCTATAACGGCATCATAGTGTTTTGAGAGATCCATGTATTTATCTAAATTTCTTCTCCTCCAACTAATTTCATTAATTGTTCTAACTGATGTAACTCCTTTTCCAGAGCCTAATAATAATATTTCATCATAATCATGGATCTCATTTAAAAGGATATCTTTTTTAGTTATTCTTTTTATTTTTGTTTTAAAAAATCTAAAAGTATTTCCCTCATAATAACCTTTTTTGGGAGTAAAAAATTTCTGATCTTTTACAAATAATAGATTTGAGGTTCCGGTTTCTAACACTCTTTTATTAGATACAAGCGCAATATCTGATTTAGAATTATCCATCTTAGACAAATATGATAATATTTTTTTGTATTTAAGATTTTTAAATTGTGGTTTTTCTCTTTTTAATTTTACTAGCTTTAAATCAAAATTCAGTTTCGATCTAATTCTTTTTCTTAAAGATATTGAAATAATTTTTTTATTTACCGCTACTCTTAGTAAGTGATTATATTTTTTCTTTTTTGATAAGTTGTTTTTAATTATCTTTAAGATGTTTGCTTTTAGAGATTTTTGTTTTATTTGATATTTCTTTAAAGATCCTATCAAATTTTCTATATGATTTTTAAAAAACAAAATTTTTGCTGGTTTTCCATAAATCCACATCGTCGTAAAAATTCCATGATCATCCCAAAGATCTTGAAATTTTACCTGTTTTAAATCATTAAGTTGATAAGATTTTTTTAATAAGTAAGTTGCCATTGACTGTTAAAAAAGATTCTGGGTGAAATTGAAATCCATAAATTTTTTCTTTATTATTTTCAAAAGCCATTGCTACTTTTGAATTTAAACATCTCATAGTTATCTCAAAATTATTAGATTGAAAAGGTTCTTTTAATTTTAAAGAATGATACCGGCCTACTTTAAATATCTTTCCTTTTTGAAACAAAGATTTGTTATTGATTACTTTTATATCTGATTGAAAACCATGATAAATCTTTTTTTGTTCGACAATTTTTGCACCTTCACAAAAAAGAATATGTTGAAATCCTAAACAAACTCCAATCATCTTTTTTTTTCCTTTTAATTTTTTGTAAATTTTAGAGGTAATTGGATAATTTTTTGGATTACCTGGTCCTGGTGAGAAAACTATTGTTGATGCTTGTTTAATTTTTTTTTCGTTTACTTCATTATAATTATCACACTCAACTTTATCAAATAAAGCAAGTTGATGAACTACATTGTGAGTAAATGAGTCATTATGATCAATAACATAAATCATTTAAATAAATCAATTAATGCTTTGGCTTTAATAAAATTTTCGTTAAATTCATTATTGGCATTACTATCTACAACAACACCAGAGGCAACTGAAATTTCTGAAATA
>CACPDT010000007.1 GCA_902632665.1 uncultured Pelagibacteraceae bacterium
GAATTTTTTGTTGCTACAAAGTAAGTAAAAACTCCATCAAGACCTGACAGAGACTCTTTCATACCTTCTTCTAATGTTGCTCCACTTCGCATTTTTTCAGCTAAATAAACTGCTATAAGTTCAGAGTCACACTCAGACATAAATCTCATTCCTTTATTCTCCAAAGCTCTTCTGTTATTCCAATAATTTGTGAGTTGTCCATTGTGTACTACAGAAACGTCACTAAAAGGATACCCCCAAAAAGGATGGGCAGATTTAATATCAACACCTGACTCAGTTGCCATACGCGCGTGACCTATAGCGTGTGTTCCAACAAGTTTATCTAAATTATATCTATCACAAACCATCTTTGCATTTCCTAAATCTTTAATTACCTCTAAAGATTTACCCATTGATAAAATCTCTACTCCAGGAATACTCTCTATTCTTTGAGAAAACTCTAATAAGTCTTTTTTATTATATTCTATTTCATATCTAAGCGAGTAAGGTAGGATACGTTCTTCTTTCACTATTTTAGCACCCAATTCTTTTATACAAGCATCAACTTCTTTTTTCCTTTGATCATATACAGAAACATCTTCAGCTACTGATGAGCTTCCTTCACCAACATTTTCACCTATCTTAATCCTTGCGATAAAATTTTTTCCATCTGTTTCCCCGTACAAAGCGTAACCTGTAGAATCCTCTCCTCTATGCTTCAAGGCTTGCAACATTCCTTGTAATTCAAAGCCTACATTTGAAGATTTGTTTCTATGTATTAATCCCGCTATTCCGCACATATCTTTTCTCTTTCTAATTTTATTTTAAGGTAAACAATCTAAATAAGTATCAAGATCCCATTGTGTTGTTGCACCAAGAAATCTCTCCCACTCATCATTCTTATACCAATGAAAAACTTTATACATTTCATCTGGCATTGCAGATTTTATTACCTCATCTTCTGATAATCTTTCTAACGCTTCACCTAAGCTTAATGGAAGTTTTTTTACATCCTTACCAGCTTTTTGAGCTTCATAGATGTTTCTAGACTCTGGTGCTGCAGGTTTCATTTTTTTAGATATTCCCTCATCGCAAGCTTTAAGTAAAGCTGCACCTAAAAGGTATGGGTTGTGCATTGAGTCAACTGATCTGTACTCAAATCTTCCCGGAGCAGACACTCTTAATCCACAAGTTCTATTTTGATAACCCCAATCTGCGTACACTGGCGCCCAGAAACCTTGATCCCATAATCTTCTATATGAGTTGACTGTTGAAGAGCCTAGCGCAGTTAGTGCAGGTAAGTGTTTCATTATCCCTGCTATTGATTGTAAACCTATTTTACCAGGTAATTGCATATCTTTAGTATCTGGCATAAAAGTATTTGTCCCACCTGATACGTAGCTAAATACCTCTTCAACACCAGGCAATGTTTTATGGCCCAGTTTGTTGACAGATATCTTACCACCTTTCCAAAGAGACATGTTTGTGTGACAACCACTTGCAGAAACTCCCATAAATGGTTTTGTCATAAAACAAGCAATTAAATTATGTTCTCTAGCAACTTGCGCACATATCTGTCGATAAGTTGATAGCCTATCAGCATTTCTTAATACGTTATCAAAAGTCCAATTCAATTCTAATTGACCTGGTGCATCTTCATGATCACCTTGTATCATGTCTAGACCCATTGCATTAGCGTACTCTATAACTTTCATGAAAACAGGTCTTAATGATTCAAATTGATCAATATGATAGCAGAAAGGTTTTGAAAATCCTTTACCAGTTGGAGTACCATCTGGATTTTTAGTTAACCACATCATCTCAGGCTCTGTCCCCACTCTTAACTCAAGATCATGTTTATCTTTAAACTCATCCATGAATATTCTCAAATTTCCTCGACAATCAGAAGTTAAATGACCACCTGGATTAACTCTCTCTTCTCTGTTTCTAAAACATGTACAAAAAACTCTTCCGATTCTTTTATCCCATGGTAATTGAACAAACGTTTCAGGATCAGGTATCCCCACAAGCTCCATTGCTTCAGGTCCATACCCAATATAATTATTGTGGCGATCTAAAAATAAATTTGCAGTTGAACCATAAACTAATTGAAATCCTTTTTCGGCAGTTCTTTCCCAATGGTCTGCAGGTATTCCTTTACCTACTACTCTTCCAGTAACAGAAATAAATTGAAAATAAATGTATGTAATTCCTAATTCTTTAATTTTTTCTCTAACTCTTTTTACAAGTTTTGACCTACCAGGCTGGTTTACGTGTTTTTCTAGATCCGTCATGTTTCCCCTCTAAATGTTTAAGTCAAAAAGGTAACTGAAAACTATTCGTCTGTCTACTTAGATAACTAACTCCAAGGAAACGGACTGTTCGAAGTAGGGTGAAGTTCACCCTTCTCGTATCGGTTGAATCTAAAAGGCTTCAACAAGTCACTTTCTTGTCCTAATATTTCTTTCGCAACAAGCTCACCAACGCCGATCATTTTATAACCATGGTTAGCATCTGCAATCATGTAAACATTCTCTAAAAATCTATCGAAAATTGGGAAAGAGTCTGGCGTCATACATCCAAGACCACCTGAAGGACCTTTTCTATATAGATCTGATTTGCCTTCAAATCTTTTTTGACAATGTGCTAATGCTGAACACCACATTTCGCTAAATGAATTTGTAGTTTGATATTCTGGTGACTCCAATCCATAAGGATCAACATTTACATCATCAAAATGTTTTTTAACTATATAAGGAGATGTTCCTCCTTGTACTCCCAAACCTTCAATATCTGGTTTATAATAAATACCCCAAATTTTATCCGTGATTAATTTTTTTGTTTTATCTGAATATAATGGCGCCGTTGAATCTACATGAACGACTGGAGGTTGTTTACCATCATTAGTTTTTAAAAAATCTGGCTCAACTCCAATAACACCTTCTTGCAAAAACCAATATGTCCACATGTCAGTAACATGCATTTTACCATCTTTGCCTTTAATGTTTGCTGTCTTTGGAAGTTCAAGCATGTTCCAGAAATCTCTCGCCCATGGTCCTGCTCCAATGACCACTTGCTCGCAATCAATTGTACCTTTATCTGTTTCAACACCAGTTACTGCTTTACTATTACTTCCTCTCTTAAATCCAGTTACCTTAACACCTTTGTGAACATTTACTCCATTTGAGTTAGCTTTGTTTTCTAAAGCTTTAATTGAGTCCTTGTTGAAAGCGTAACCACCTTTTTTTTCATGAAGAATAGATGTAATTCCTTGCGCTTGCCAATCGTCAAATATACCTCTCATGTAATTCATACAATCTTTTTCACCTTCAATGAATTCTGACTCATAACCGATTGCTTTTTGTTGCTCATAAATACTTGCAACATCTTCGTGCATAACTTCAGGTGAAATTTGCAAATAACCAACTGGATTATATTTAAATGCTTTAGGATCACTCTCCCATACTGAAACTGAGTGAGCCATCAATTCTCTCATTGCGGGTTGAAAATAATTATTACGAACTACTCCACAAGCTATTCCACTTGCACCAGCAGCAGTGTCCTTTTTTTCTAAAACTACAATATCACCAGGATTTTTATAAGTTTCTGAAAGTTTCCAAGCAGTACTCAATCCGTGAATACCTCCACCGATTATTACTACTTTTGCTTTTGTCGGTAATGACATATTCCAATCTTTATTTTTCGTGTAACTTAAATATATAATTTTTTATATATATAAAAAATATAAGTATTAAATATATTAAATGATTTTGCCCTAGAAACTTAAATTTTTTAATGTCTCTAAGTATTCATTAAATTCTGCAATGAATGATTTGCTAGGTTTAATAAATTTTTTTCTTTGATCATTAGGCGCCTTTTCTAAAAAAAAAAATCCTTTTTCACAAGCTTCATTGATCATTAAAGCTGACTTTGGTCTAGATGTTTTAAATAATCTAGTTTTTAATTCTTCAACAGTTAAATGCTCGCTATTTTTAAAAGCGTTCATAACTAATAACATCATATGGTAATGTGAAGGAGATTTTCTAAAAAAATAATTGCTAGAAGTATGAGATAGTTTTACTTGGTCTTCCCAGAATTCTAGCAAATCTTTGGTGGTTTTTGCCATTACGCTCTTACTCTAGTTTTCTTAGGATCGAAATGTGGGAAAGTTACTATCTTTGCTGAAATTCTTTTTTGATGACCATCAATTTTTCCAACTTCAACTTCTGTTCCGATTTCAGAGTATTTGTCATCAATTCTACATAATGCAATATTTTTATTTAAAGTTGTACTCAAACACCCGCTTGTAATTACACCAACTTGAGATCTTCCAATATGAACACAATCACCATGTCCAGCAGGTTCCTTGCCAATAAGCTCTAAACCAACTAATTTTTTTTGTGGATTTGCTTTTCTATCAATTAGTATATTTTTTCCTATGAAATCTTCTTCCTTAGTTTTAAGGGGCACTGTAAAACCAACTCCTGCCTCAAAAGGATCTTGTTGACCATCAAATTCATTACCGAAAAGAATTAAACCTGCTTCAATTCTTAGTTTGTCTAAAGCTGCAAATCCAGCTGGGATTAAACCATCATTTTTCCCAGCCTCCATTAGCTTATCCCAAACTTCTGGTGCGTCTTTGGGGTGACACCACACTTCATAACCCAATTCGCCCGTATATCCTGTCCTTGAAACTATTAGTGGAATTCCTTGAAGATCCTCAATTCTACAAATAGTAAATCTAAACCACTCTAGTTCCTCGATTGTAGGCTGGGTAGGTGGAGTAAAAATTAGTTTTTTAAGTATCTCTCTACTTTTAGGTCCCTGTATAGAAACGTTACTTATTTGATCAGTGGAATTCTTCACATTAACTTTAAAATTTTTCTTTTTTGCTATTTCTTTTAACCATTCACCTGCATATTCATCACCACATATCCATCTAAAACCAGTTTCGCTCAATCTCAATAAAGTTCCATCATCAAACATCATGCCATTGTCATAACACATTGCCGAATAAACAACTTGACCCACAGATAATTTTTTTATGTTCCTTGTTAAAGTGTAATTCATTAATTCTTCGGCATCAGGTCCGATTATTTCAAACTTTCTTAAAGACGACAGATCTATGAGGACAGCTTTTTCTCTGCATGCATTATACTCCTCAATAACACCATGCTTTGTATAATCATTTGGTAACCAAAAGCCTCTAGCATCAATAAAATTTCTAGTTAGTTTTGAGGTTCTTTTATAAAAACCAGAGTTTTTTGTAAGTTTTTTTTCTGAATCTGTTTTCATTCTAAAAGCAAATGATTTCGAAAATTCTTTTTTTTTGTCATAGGTTCTAACAAAAATGTCAGTTGGATTCCATGAATTACATGGATCTATATCACTAGGACACGCAGTAGTTCCTATAGTTAGATCTTTGAGCGCTCGAAACATTACATAATCACCCGGTCTAGCATAAGATTCGTCCGAGATTACTGAGTTTAGGCCAGTGGCAGAGGTGTTGAAAAATAAGTTAATGGCATGCCATCCTTTTTGTTTTTTTACTCCATATTTATCCATAGAGTCCGTTAAGTTATCTGAGCAATTTGGATGACCAAAATACCCCATATCCTCATAATATTTTGAAGTACAAGCTAAATTAAAAGTATCATGCTTTCCTACTGTGTCCCTAATTACTTCAACAAGAGGCTCATGATCAGTATCATAAAATTTGGAAAAGAGTCCGGGACCAGGAAAAGTATTTCCCATAAAAGTTCTTGTTGTTTGCCAATCAAGACCTTTTTCAATATCTTTATCAAGTTTTCTTGTGTCAAAAGCGACAAAATCTGAACATTGTCTTCCTGCTGGACTTATGATCTGAATATAGTCTCCTTCTTTTACTTGATATGAAATACATGTTTGTCTGTCGATATTTTTTTCATAATTTGGCTCATACATTGGGTCAGGAATTATTGTTAATTCTTTGTCATTCTTTATTTTGGCTCTTTTGATAAATAAAGTTAGATCTCCAGATGGATTTTGATCACTTATCAACATTTCATTATTTGGTGCTGAAAATATTGCATAACACTTATCTTTTGATTTTAATTTTAGCTTTTCTCCAGACGGGGTATCCTCATCAAAAACTATTGATGATTTTGATGTAATTACATTTAAGTTTCTTTTTTTGAGCTGGTAGTTTGTAATTAATGAACTTTCATCATTATTATCTAATATTTTTTTTATAAAACTAGCTTTAGCATTTTCTTTTAAGTTTAAAATTCCTAAATCATATTTTCCATCTTTGTTAAAACACGTTATCTCGCAAACTTGGTTTCCTTCATCATTAATTATTTCAATTTCATCATCTGGAAAAATTTGTACGCCAGTTAAACCACCAGCAACAATTACATGTCTTTCAACTCCAGGTGGTAATACATTAAGTCCTGGTTCTTTAATATCTAAAGTTGTAAGCGCCATTTTTAATTACCTTTTATACTATAAAAATATCTAACTGTTGACTATCATTTTACTTAAGCACATACTAAGGAACTTAATATTAAGAAAGGGGAATAAATGCGAAAAATAATATCATTAATTTCTGCACTTATAATCTCAGTGGTAAGTTTTGCTGGTTTATCAAATGCAGATAGCAAAAAACCCATCGTTATCCCAACTCATAACTGGTCAAGTCAAATTGTGATGGCTTATGTTATTGGTGGAATAATGGAAAGTATGGGAAATAATGTAAAATATGTTAATGCTGACTCACAAGCAGTATACGAGTCAATTAGAATTGGCGACGTAACAATATCTCATGAAGTATGGGAGTCTGCTTTTGGTAAATCATTTACTACAGCTTTAGATAAGGGTGGTTTACTTGACTGGGGTGACCATGAGGCAAGAACTCTTGAGGATATGGGATATCCTAATTGGGTTGCTGAAAAAGGATTATGCCCAGGACTACCAGACTGGACTGCTTTAAAAAACCCTGCGTGTGCTAAAAACTTTACAACACCTGACTCACCAAATGGAAAAGGAAGAATGTTGGAAGGTCCACAAACTTGGCATGGTGACTTAATCCCTCAAAGAGTTGATGCTTTAGGATTAGGAGATCTTTGGTGGGTTAAATTTGCTGGAAGTGCAGACGCACTGTGGGCAGAGTTAGCAGCAGCTGAAAAAGAAGGAAGAGGAACAATCATCTTTAACTGGACGCCAAACTTTACAGATGGTGCTGGTTTTACATTTATCGACTTTCCTCCATACACAGCTGGTTGTAGACCAGAAGATGGTGGAGATGGAAAATGTGGTTCACCAGATGGTTATTTGAAAAAAGCAGTTAATGCTGATTTTCCAAAAACTCATCCAGATGCAGCGGCTATGTTTAAAAAACTTTCTTTCACAACAAGTCAAATTGGTGCAATGGCAGCTTTAGTTGACGTTGACAAAATGACTCACGAAGATGCTGCAAAAGCATGGTTGAAAAAGAACGAGAAAGTTTGGAAAGCTTTTACTAAATAAGGCTTGAAGCAACTAAATCTTTAAATCTCTCCCAACATTGTTGGGGGAGATTTTTTTTTAAGTACAAATTAAATGATTAAATATTTTTTAAGTATATTAATTAGTCTATTATTTTTTAATCAATCTTTTGGCAAAGATGTAAGTATAAGTGAAAATATTGATCTTGAGTTTGCTTGTGATTTAGAAAAAAAAATAATTAAAAATTCAGAATATAATTATCAAACCTTTTTAGCTAAAGATTTAAATGAGAAAGGTTTAGATAAGTTTAAAATTTTATCTAAAAAACCAGAAACACTTTCGATTAAAGGATTATCATTATTTCTTTCAGATTCAGCAAAACTTAACGTTAAAGTGGTCAATAAGGATGTAGTTTTATTTAAGTCAATTGATCAAAAAAAAAATTATTCTGAGTCTGGTATTATTACCAGAAAAACAGGTGAATTAATTCATGAAATAACAAAAAATATAAAAAGTGAAAACTCTGAAAAATATATTTCTATTTATTCATGTAATAAAGAGGACAAAAAAGTATAATTTTTTTTTAATCAATTTTGTGTAAAATAATATTATGAAAAAATATCTATATATTATTATTTTAAGCTTTCTTATTAGTTCAGTTGCGCTAGCGCGAAGCACAGGATGTAAAGAAGGAAACTGTGAAAATGGTTTTGGAAAATGGGTTTATACTGACAAGACTACTTATGAAGGTGAGTGGGTAGGCACTAAGAAAAATGGTCAAGGAGTTGAAACTTGGCCCAATGGATACATCTATAAAGGTGAGTTTAAAAATAGTGAATGGAGTGGAGAAGGTGTTCTGACTTTTCCGGACGGCTCAACTTATGATGGGGAATGGGCAAAAGGATTTATGAATGGTAAAGGTACTTTTACCTCATCAGACGGAACCCAAAAATCTGGAATATGGAAAAATGGAAAGTTACAAGAGTAAATGTTAAAAGAAAATTTTTTTAATAGAATAAAATATTTGCCTGAGACTACAAAGCAGTTTGGTGGTTTGTTACTAATTATTCTAATTATATTATCCTCTTTTTTTGCTTTAAACATAATGTTTGGAGGTGGTGATGAACTTGTTAGAAAAATGAAACTAGAGGAGGAAAGAATTGCGAAAGAAAAGAAATTGAGTGAATTAATATCTAAACTACCTTCGGGTATATTAGTAACTTTTGATGGCACAGATCATTACAAACTAACAGATGAAGTTTACGAACAAGTTTGTAAAGCGACAAAATTAATTCCACAACGTGCAATTATGGGGGCAAATTTTTTAAATTATAGAGCACATGAAATTTACACAATTAATGGTAATAAAATTGATGAAACATTTGTTAAGTGGGATGAGGAAAAAAATAAGTGTTTTGCTGGGTTTACGGTAAGTGGGAATAATGTTGGAGTTGACGAGTCAATTAATGTTAGTGGCGAGGCGTTAAGTTTTTTAAGTACAGGAATTGATACAAGAGTTTATTATATTAAAAATTTTTAAGGAGAAAGTAACAATATTATGGATTTAATTTTATCTTAATTTCATATAACTTATTTAGTATTTATGTCTGATCCAGTAATCAAATGTGAAAATGTTTATAAAATTTTTGGAGCAAATGCTCAAAAGATGCTTCAAGACTCAAATGGTAATGTTGACGCTAAAACTTTTCAAGATAATGGCTGTATCGTTGGTGTAAATAATGCTTCCTTTGAAGTTTCTAAAGGAGAGATGTTAGTTGTTATGGGCTTATCAGGCTCAGGGAAATCAACTTTATTAAGATGTATTTCACGATTAACAGATGCAACAGGTGGAAAAATTTTTATAGAAGGCCAGGATCTTTTACAATTAAATAATAAAGACTTAATCAATCTTAGAAGAAATAAAATGGGAATGGTTTTTCAAAGCTTTGCATTACTTCCACATAAAACTGTTGTTGAAAATATAGCTTTTCCACTTCAAATTAAAGGTGTTAAGACTGAAGACAGTATTAGTAAAGCAATGGATATGGTTAAACTAGTTGGTCTTGATGGCAGGGAAAACTATTTTCCAAGAGAACTTTCAGGAGGACAGCAACAAAGAGTAGGTATTGCAAGGTCTCTAGCAGTTGAGCCTGATATTTGGTTTCTAGATGAACCTTTTTCAGCTTTGGATCCATTAATTAGAAAAGAGATGCAGGATGAGTTTTTAAGACTTCAAGAAAAATTACAAAAAACAATTATGTTTATCACTCATGATTTTGATGAAGCCCTAAAACTTGCTGATCGTATTGCAATTATGAAGGATGGTATAATTGAACAACTAGATACACCTGCCAATATTGTTTTAAACCCAGCTACAGAATATGTCAGAAAATTTACTGAAGAAGTACCAAGAGAAAAAGTTTTATTAATTAAAGATGTCATGGAGATATCTAAAGATAACTTAGGTGATTTAAAAGTTTCAAAAGATGAAATTATAGAAAATGTTGCTGAAAAAATTCTCACTCAAGAAAAATCAGTAGCTGTAATAGATGATAACGATCAAATTGTGGGTTCTATCAATCCAACTAAAATAATTAATACAGTTTTTGGGGGAAGAAAGAATAATAATTGATTATGGAACTTTTAAAAAAATATCCAAAAACATTTCAGTGGTTATTTTTATTAGTCGTATTTTTTGCTTTATGTTTCGCAATTGAAGTTCCAGAAACGTACAAATTCATTCGTGGTCAAGCAGAATTTGTAAAAGATCCAAATCAAAGTAGCTATATCTTTTTAGGCAAAGAGGTGAGATATTATGCTTTTGATGTCTTTTGGAGACTGCCACCATTACTTGGATGGTTGCCTATTTGGATTAATGACTCATTATTTTTCTTAATGAACGAATGGATGCCGATTGAAGTTTGGAATGAAGATACGCAAGAATTTAAAAGTCGCCCGATAGTTTTACAAATAAGCAGAAATTTGACTGCCTTCATGACTTTTTTGATAGAACTAATAAGAGAGATTTTATTAGGCGGTCTTGAGACTATAGTTGCATTTACTAGTTGGGATTGGATAGATAAAAATCCATGGGCTGAATTACCAGGATTACCTTGGACTATCGTTGCAGCAGGTGCAGCGCTACTTTCATACAAGCTAAGCGGCAAAGGTCTAGCTTTGTTTGCAGGTTTAACAATGATTTATATTTCTGTATTTGGTCAATGGAAACCTTCTATGCAAACTCTCTCATTTATTTTAGTTGCAGCTCCACTATCGTTTATTTTTGGTTTAGGATTGGGAATAGCAGCTTTTAAAAGTAAACGTGTAGAAAAAGCTTTATATCCAATATTACTGGTAATGCAGACAATGCCACAATACGCTGTATTGGTACCAGCGTTGGTTCTTTTTGGAGTAGGTGATCATGCTGCAGTAATTATTACTATGGTTGTAGCAATACCACCGATGATATTATTGACATTACTAGGTTTAAGAGCAGTGCCTCCAGAGGTTATTGAAGCGGGTAGAATGAGTGGATGTAATAATTTTCAATTAATGTTTAAAGTATTAATTCCAACTGCAAGAAGAGATATTTTAATTGGGGTAAATCAAGTCATCATGGTGTGTTTTTCGATGGCAGTAATTTCAGCATTTATTGGAGCAAAAGGTTTAGGATTCAATTTATTATTAGCACTAAACCAACTAAACATTGGATTGGCCTTAGAGGCAGGCTTATGTATTAGTTTAATTGCAATTCTTTTAGATAAGATGTCTTTGGCATGGGCTAATAAACAAACGGATTATTTTGGTAATCTTACCTTTTATCAAAGAAACAAAAATTTTTTATTTTTTGGTATTATATTTGTTATTGGAATAGTACTCGCTTATGTTGGAACTTTTTTATTTAAAGATACTTTTAATTATTTATTTGAAATTCCACATAATAAAGGAATATCAACTGCTGATTTTTGGAATAAAGGAGTAGATTGGATTTTTGAGACTTTCTTTGTATATATCAAAGCGTTTAATACATGGTTGATACAGGATGTGCTTCAGCCAATGAGAGCACTTTATCTAAGAATGCCTGCAATAGCTACAATAGTTTTGGTTGTTGGTGCAGGGTATCTGATTGGTGGCTTACGTTCAGCGTTGATAGTGTGTCTTTTAACTTTATTTATCGCATTTAGCCCTTGGTGGGATAGAGCTTTGGTCACAACATATATGGCAACTTTCGGAGTTATAGTTTCTTGTTTGATTGGGTTTACTGTTGGAACTTTATGTTTTCAAAATAAACATTCAGCAAACTTTATGTTAGGTGTTTGTGATATTTTTCAAACATTCCCATCTTTTGTCTATTTAATTCCAGTGATGATGTTGTTCGGTATTACTGATACGTCTGTGCTTATAGCAGTTATAGTTTATGCGACAATACCGGCTACAAGATATACAATTGAGGGACTAAGAAGTGTTCCAGCTGGACTACATGATGCAGCAACTATGTCAGGTGTAAATAAATTTCAAAGACTAACTAAAATAGAATTTCCTTTGGCTTTTCCACATATGATGCTTGGTATAAATCAGACAATTGTATTTGCTTTGTTTATGGTGATCATAGGAGCATTTATTGGAACAGAAGATTTGGGTCAATACATTTTAAAAGCATTATCAGATAAAAAAGGTGCTGGAATTGGATTAACGCTTGGCATCTGCGTAGCTTTTATTGCTTTAATATTTGATAACTTAATTAGAGCTTATGTTCAAAAAAGAAAAAAACACCTGGGTATTGATTAATTTAAGTTTATTTATCTAAAAAAGATTTTGAAGAGTCATCCATAGCAGTTGCCCATGGAGTATGATGTATTGGAGCAATGGAACCAGTTACAGGTGATGAAAAAGATTTATTTCTGTAAGTTGAAATATCCTCAACTTTGTGATGTTCCCACTCCTTAAAGTGTTTTCTAATTAACTCAAAATCAATTTTTGGATAATCAGACATTTCATGAAGCTCTTTTGTATACTCAGTTTGAAAATCAATCATTTGATCAGGATTTTCTAGTTTTTCTTCCATTGCGACCCACTTATCAATATCTTTTTTAACTTCACTATCATTAGGTATTTTAATCTTATTCATAATCACATCTCTTGCGTACCAAGCTTGGCAATCAAACATATTAAACGTATGGAATTGATCTTGCATTCCAAGATATAAAAGTTTGTGATTATCTTGCCAAACTACTCCTTTAAATAATTTTGGTGGATACAACCTATTTCTAGTTTTTAATTGTAAATTCTCTTCTAAAAAAGGAAAATGGTGCAGATAACCAGTGCATAAAATTACAACATCAGCTTCTTGTTCAGTTCCATCTTTAAATATTGCTTTTTTTCCAACTAATTTATCTAGATAATGAACTTCTTTCATACCCTCGGGCCATTTAAATCCCATCGGATTATGTCTGTAACCAATGGTAACACTCTTGGCTCCGTATTTATTACACTGAAGAGCAATATCCTCTGCTGAATAGCTACTACCTAGCACTATAACATTTTTATCTCTAAATTCCTCTGCATCTCTAAAATCATGTGAGTGCATAATTCTTCCTGGAAAAGAACTCATTCCCTCATACTCTGGAATAAATGGAACCGAAAAATGACCCGTAGAAACTACTACATAATCAAAGTTATCTTTTAAAATTTTATTATTAACTTTATCTTGATAACTCAGCTCAAACTTATCGTCTTTAAAAATTGTATTAACAACTCTAGTATTAAATTTAATCTTATTTTTTAAATTTCCCTTACTTACTCTCCCAACAATATAATCAAATAAAACTTCTCTAGGTGGAAAAGATGGTATCGGTTTTCCAAAATGTTCATCAAAGGAGTAATCTGCAAATTCTAAACATTCTTTTGGCCCATTGGACCAAAGATATCTGTACATACTATTTGGAACTGGATCACCATACTGATCAGAACCTGTTCTCCAACTATAATTCCATAATCCTCCCCAAGTTTCTTGTTTCTCAAAACAAACCACCTCAGGTATTTTTTCACCATTTTTTTCTGCTAGTTCAAAGGCTCTCAACATTGATAAGCCACAAGGTCCTGCACCAATAATCGCTACTTTTGACATTAAATTATAAAAATTAATAATTTTTAAATGTATTTTACTAACAAAATGGCCACAATTACAATAAAATAATTATTAGTTATGAAAAATATCTTAATCATAGGTGGTGGCGCTATGGGTTCGGCTTTTACATTTCCTTGTATAGATAATAATAATAGAGTTACAATAACCGAGCCTTATAGCAAAAGATTTATTAAGGATTTATCTTCAAAATATAAATATCATTCTTCACTCAAAGTAAAACTTCCAAAAAAAGTAAGATTTAAAACCTTTTCTAAAAATTTATTAATAGAAAAATTTGATTTGATAGTTGTAGCTTTGAGTTTGTCTGGAATAAACTTTATAGGTGAAGAGTTAAAAAGACTAAAGGTAAAAGCTCCAATTTTAGTTTTGACCAAAGGTTTAAAGTATGACAGAAAACTTAATAAAGTATTTACAATTTCTGACCAACTAAAAAAAATCTATAACTTAAGAAATATTTTTGTTTTAAAAGGTCCATGTTTAGCCAAAGAACTGGCACGAAAAAAAAAAACAAGTGTTATTATTGCAAATCAAAATATTAAGGCCGCAAAAGATATTGGTAGATTTATATCTACCAAATATTATTTAATAGAATATTCAAAAGATGTTGTTGGTATTGAGGTTAGTTCAGCAATTAAAAATATATATTCCATGATAATAGGAGCTGGACAAAATTTGAATACGTCATCAAATTTATTTCAAAAATCAATGAATGAAATGAAATATTTTATAAGATATTTTAAAGGTAAAGAAGAGACAATTTTAGGTTTAGCTGGTGTTGGAGATTTGTATGTAAGTGCTGCTGGTGGAAGAAATAGTAAAATGGGTAGTTATTTAGGTAGAGGATATACATTTAAATCAGCAAAAAAAAAATTTATGTTAAAAGATACTGTTGAAGGTGAGCAGCTTGCGAGAGAAATTGCTCCTTTTATTTTAAAGAAAATTAGTAAAAAAAATATTCCCTTGATGATGAGTTTACTAAAAGCAATCTTAAAAAATAAAAAACTAAAGATTAATTAATTATATTTATGAAAATTAATTGGAATTATCCAACAACAGTTTGGGTAGGAGAAAATAGAATTAATGAACTGAGTGAAGCTTGTAAAAATCTAAATGTAAGTAAACCATTATTTGTTACTGATAAAGATTTAGTAAACTTGCCTTTTATAAAAAATATCATTTCTGATAATCTTAAAAAATTCAACGAATTAGAGGTTTTTTCGAATTTCACCGGTAACCCGATTGGTGAAAATGTTGAAGAGGGTGTTGTTGAATTTAAAAAAAAAAATTGTGATGGTATTATAGCGATTGGTGGAGGTAGTGCCCTTGACGTTGGTAAAGCAATCGGTTTTATGTCTGCTCAAACAAGACCTATTTGGGACTTTGAGGATATCGGTGAAAACTGGAAAAGAGCTTCAACAGAGAACATCCCTTCAATTATTGCAATACCAACAACAGCTGGAACAGGATCAGAAACAGGAAGAGCGTCTGCAATTATTAACAAAAAAACTGGAATAAAAAAGATTATATTTCATCCAAAAATTTTACCATCAGTTGTTATATTAGATCCTCTATTAACATTAGATCTTTCCCCACGATTAACCGCAGCAACAGGTATGGATGCATTAGCTCACAATCTTGAGGCGTTTTGTGCACCCAACTTTCATCCAATGGCAGATGGAATAGCTTTGGAAGGGATGAAATTAATTAAAGATTCACTTTTAATAGCTTTTGAGGACGGAAAAAATATTGATGCACGACAAAAGTTATTATCCGCCTCATCTATGGGCTCTACAGCATTTCAGAAGGGATTAGGTGCAATACACTCATTGAGTCATCCAATTAACTCACAGTTTAATGTCCATCATGGTTTATCTAATGCAATTTTTATGCCATACGTTTTGACATTTAATAAATCTTCAATCGAAAAAAAAATAGTTACTATATGTGATTATCTGGATTTAAAAAAAAATTTTGAAAGTTTCTTAGAATGGATCTTGGATTTAAGAAGTAATTTGAACATTCCAAATAAATTATCTGATCTAATCGATTGCACTAAAATAAATCTTGATCAATTATCTCAGATGGCACTAGAAGATCCCTCAACCAGTGGAAATCCAAAAAAAGTAAATAAAGATGATTTAAAAAAGATTTACGAATACAGTATTTCAGGAAAATTATTTAAATGAAAAAAATACTTATAGTCGAGGGAAATCCCAGAAAAGAGAATGAGAGTTTTCAAAAAGTAGGAATACAAACACACACTGAAAGTTTAAAAGATAGCCTCAATTATTTTGTAGAGGAATTAAAATTGGATGTAGTAAATCCATCATCTGATGAGAGTATCGAGTCAGTGAAAAGTAATCTTTCAAATTATGATGGATTAATTTGGGGTGGTAGTAGTCTAAATATTTATAATAACACCCCTGAAATAAGAAAACAGATTGAATTCATGAAAGAATGTCAAAAAAAAGTTGTAAATATTTTAGCAATATGTTGGGGTATGCAGGTAGCCGTAACTGCTGCCGGAGGAGAAGTAAAAAAAGCAGATAATTCACATATTGGTATAGCTAATGAAATTATAATTAATGAGATTGGTCAAGATCACCCGCTTTATCAAAAAAAAGATAAAAAATTCAATTCACCTGCTTTTAATTTTGATGAAGTCAAAATACTCCCGAAAAATGCAATCTGTTTAGCGTCAAATAAAATAAATAAAGTTCAAAGTTTATATTTTGAAACAAATGAAAGTAAAGTTTGGGGTTTACAATATCACCCTGAGATAACTTATGAGAAAATGATAAGTTTAATTAAATTTAGAAAAGATAGATTAATAAATTTAAGAAAAGTTTTTAAAGATGAAAAAGATATTGAAAATCATATATCTTTTATCAAAAAAGAAATTTTAGTCACAAACAAAGATAAAAGAATGATGGAGTTAAAAAACTGGTTAAAGAGTCTAAATTAAAATAAGCCTTCTATTTCGCCTTTTTTGTTTAGTTTAATAGAGTCAGCTGCTGGCACTCTTGGCAAGCCCGGCATTGTCATGATTGCTCCACAAACCACAACTATGAATTCAGCACCAGACGATAATCTTATTTCTCTTATTGGTAATGCATGACCAGTTGGTGCACCTTTTAAATTGGGATCTGTTGAAAAACTATATTGAGTTTTTGCAACACAAATAGGTAATTCTCCATATCCAGATTCTTCAAAACTTTTGAGTTGTTCTCTAATTTTTGTGTCAGCTATAACTTCATCAGCTCTGTAAATTTCTTTTGCGATTGTTTCAATTTTTTTAAATAGAGGCGTTTTACTTTCATATAAGAATTTAAAATTAGCCTCATTTTTTTCACATAACTCAGTAACATGACTTGCTAATTCTTTCGTACCTTCACCTCCATTAGCCCAATGTTTACAAAGACTTGCTTTTACCCCAAGCTTTTCACAAAACTCTATTAATTCTTTTACCTCTTTATCAGTATCTTTTATGAAATGATTTACAGCTATTGCAACTGGTAATCCAAACTTTTTTACATTTTCAATATGTCTTTGAAGATTAATCAATCCTTTTTTTAAAGCATCAACATTTTCATTTTTTAAATCATCTTTTGCAACTCCACCATGCATTTTTAATGCTCTAATAGTAGCAACAATCACAACGCAACTTGGTTTTAAATTTGATTTTCTACATTTAATATCAAGAAACTTTTCTGCACCAAGATCAGCACCAAAACCAGCTTCAGTCACAACATAATCTGCGAGTTTTAATCCAGCTTTAGTTGCAATAACAGAATTACATCCATGAGCGATATTAGCGAATGGTCCCCCATGTATTATTGCAGGATTGTTCTCTAATGTTTGGGTCACATTAGGTCTTAAAGCTTCTTTTAACAGAACAGTCATAGGACCTTGTGCTTTTAAATCTTTTGCGTGAATAGGTTTTTTCTCTCTTGTATAAGCTATCGTTATATTTCCTATTCTTTTTTCTAAGTCTTCAAGATTATTTGCAAGACAAAAGATAGCCATAATTTCTGAAGCAACTGTAATATCAAAACCATCTTCTCTTGGAAAACCGTTTGCTACGCCACCAAGATTAATGTTAATTGATCTAAGAGCTCTATCATTCATATCCATTACTCTTTTCCAAACAATTCTTCTTACATCTATGTTCAATTTATTCCCCCAGTAGATATGATTGTCTATTAGTGCTGATAAAAGATTATGAGCAGATGTTATTGCGTGAAAATCACCTGTAAAATGAAGATTGATTTGTTCCATTGGCACAACTTGTGCATATCCACCACCTGCCGCACCACCTTTCATCCCAAAAGAAGGACCAAGACTTGGTTCTCTTAGGCAAACAATAGATTTTTTACCTATTTTATTTAATCCATCATTTAAACCTACTGACGTAGTTGTTTTACCTTCCCCTGCTGGAGTAGGGGTAATAGCTGTTACTAAGATTAACTTTCCATCAGGTTTGTCTTTTAATTTTTCCAAATACTCCAGGTTTACTTTAGCAATATGTCTCCCCATCGGACTAAAGGCTGAGCTTTCATCTGGGACATTTACTTTAGCTAAAATATCCTTAATTGGTTGCATTTTAGCTTCTCTTGCTATTTGGATATCTGATTTTATGTCGCTCATTTAAACTTGTTAAATATAAAAAACTGGTCGATTAGTATCTCTTTTTAACACCTTTGGAAATATCTAAAAATTATATATAAAAAAAATATGAACTATTTATATTCATTATTATAAATAATGGGTTATGCAAAAATATTCAGTTTTTAGTTTAATCAAAAATGCACTTTCAAATCACGAGAATTGGGATTTAGCTTGGAAAGACCCAACACCTAAAAAGGAGTATGATGTAGTGATTATTGGCGGTGGAGGCCATGGTCTAGCAACAGCATATTATTTGGCGAAAGAGCACAACATAACCAATGTGGCTATCATAGAAAAAGGTTGGATTGGTGGAGGAAACGTTGGACGTAATACTACGATTATAAGATCAAATTATATGTATGATGAAAATGCTTTATTTAGTGAATTTGGCATGAATCTATGGAGAAAGATGAGCCAAGATTTAAACTACAACGTAATGTTTTCTCCTAGAGGAATCATAAACCTCGCTCACTCTGACGCACAAATGAATGTTTATGCCAGAAGAGGTAATTCCATGCGTTTAAATGGAATAGATGCCGTTCTTTTAAATAGAGAACAAGTAAAGGAAATTATTCCAATGGCTGATTTTTCTGAAAATGTAAGATTTCCAATTTTTGGTGGATTAATGCAGCCTAGTGCAGGTACGGCTAGACATGATGCAGTAGCGTGGGGTTATGCGCGTCAGGCAGACTCAATGGGCGTAGATATAATACAAAACTGCGAAGTAATTGGTTTTGATATTTCTGCAGGTAAAGTTAATGGGATTAGAACGTCAAGAGGAGAAATAAAAGCAAAAAAAATTGGACTATGTGTTGCAGGAAGCACAAATATTTTGGCTGAAAAATTAAATATGACTTTGCCAATTGAAACACATTTATTACAAGCTTGTGTATCTGAACCAGTAAAACCAGTTTTAGATAATGTGGTTACTTTTGGTGCTGGACATTTTTATATAAGTCAATCAGATAAAGGTGAAATGGTTATGGGAGGTGATTTAGATGGTTATAATAGTTACGCCCAACGAGGTAATTTACCGACACTTCAGCATGTACTTACAGAAGGAATTGCCATGATGCCATTTTTAAGTAAATTAAAAATGTTAAGAACATGGGGTGGTATAATGGATATGTCCATGGATGGCTCACCAATTATTGATAAAACACACATTGAAGGTTTGTATTTAAATTGTGGATGGTGTTACGGAGGATTTAAAGCTACACCTGCATCTGGTTGGACTTTTGCTCATACAATTGCGCAAGATAGAGTTCATGAATTGAATGCTGGATATAGTTTAAATAGATTTAATACAGGTCATTTGCTAGACGAAAAAGGGCTTGGAACAAAAACTTGGATTTCATAAATGCTTCATATCAAGTGTCCACATTGTGGAATGAGATCACAAAATGAATTTTCCTATGGAGGAGATGCTAGTGTTAAAAGACCTGAACTAGGAAAAGATATATCAGATCAAGATTGGAATAATTTTGTTTACAACAGAAAAAGCTTGAGAGGAAAGCATTGGGAGCTATGGCAACATTTGGCGGGATGTCGACAATGGATTAAAGTTGAGAGAGATACCGGCTCTCATGAAATCTTTAAAACTTTAAAAGCCGAAGAAGAAATTTCATAATGACACAAAGTTTTCGATTAAAGGATGTTGGCTTAATTAACAGAAATAAAAAACTTTCATTTAAATTTAATGGTAAAAAATATTATGGCTATGAGGGTGATAGTCTTGCCTCAGCACTGATTGCAAATGGTGTTCATTTAATTGGAAGAAGTTTTAAATATCATAGACCCAGAGGTTTTTTTGGAGCGGGAGTTGATGAACCTTATGCAATTGTACAATTGTATAGAAATGGTGAGACAGAACCCAATATTAAGGCGACTGAGCAAGAGCTTTTTGACGGGTTAGAAGCAAAAAGTGTAAATTGTTGGCCAAGTGTAAATTTTGATATTGGTGCAATAAATAATTTTTTGAGAATATTTCTTCCAGCAGGATTTTATTACAAAACATTTATGTGGCCAAAAAGTTTTTGGTATAAAATTTATGAACCATTCATCAGAAAAGCTGCAGGACTGGGAACAGCTTCGATAAAACATGATAAAGAGAGATATGAGCATAAATACGAGTATTGTGACTTATTAATTGCAGGCTCTGGCCCATCAGGTTTGGCTAGCGCTTATGCTGCAGCTAAAAATGGAGCAAGAGTGATTTTAGCAGAGGACAAATCAAGATTTGGTGGAACTTTATTAACTAGTGAAGTGAACATAGGAAATAAATCAGGTAAGGAGTGGGCAGATGGTATTATTTCTGAATTGAAAGAAATGCCTAATGTGACTGTAAAAAATAGATCTCAAGTTTTTGGTTACTATGATCATAATATGTTGGTTATGTCTGAGAGAGTTAGTGACCATTTACCTAAAACAAAAGAATTTCATCCGAAGCAAAGACTTTGGTACATAAGAGCTAAAGAAGTTCTAATTTCATCAGGATCAATTGAAAGACCTATTGTGTTTGGAAATAATGATACTCCGGGAGTAATGCTCTCATCGGCTGCAAAAGAGTATATGAAAGTTTATGGTGTTTTGGTTGGAAAAAATCCACTTATATTTACTAATAATGATAGTGGGTATGAGACAGCTATTGAATTTAAAAAGAATGGTGTTGATCCATTAATTTTAGATACCAGAAGTAATCCAAACTCAGAAATTATTAATGAAGCAAAAGATTTAAATGTTAAAATAAAAAATTCTTATGTAGTAGTAGCTGCTCAAGGATATAAAAAAGTAAAATCAGCAGATATCGCTAAAATTTCAGAGGATAAAGAACAACTTGGAACTATTGAAAATGTAAAATGTGACTGCATTTGTGTTTCTGGATTTTGGACACCTACAATACATTTAGCTTCACAATCAGGAAACAAAACAAAATTTAATGAGGAGATCGATGCCTTTGTTCCAAGAAAATCAAAACAAAATGAAAAAACACTTGGTGCAGCAAATGGTATTTATACGTTAGAAGAAACTTTAAAAGATTCATTTGAAGCTGGACATGAGGTATCAAAGAAAATTACCAACAATGAAAATAGAGTTTCCTTTCCTAATGTTGTAGAAAAAAAATCCTCTATTCATGATAAGTTTTGGTGTGTACCACTGCCCAAGGGAAAAAATTATAAGAGATTTTTAGATTTTCAAAATGATGTAGCGGTCTCTGACATTGAGATAGCTTTAAGAGAAGGTTATCGATCAATTGAACATGTTAAAAGATATACTACTCTTGGGATGGCAACTGATCAGGGTAAAACGAGCAATCTAAATGGTTTACAGTTAGTATCTAAAATAGAAAATAAAGTTGTACCGGCAGTTGGGCATACAACTTTTAGACCACCTTATACACCAGTTTCAATTGGTGCAATAGTTGGTAGAGAAGTTGGCAAACATTCAAAGCCTACTAGAAAATCTCCAATGCACTCATGGCATGAAAAAAATAATGCGGTATTTGTTGATGCTGGAGTTTGGTTAAGACCAAGATATTACAAACGTGGGAATGAAGATTTATTTGAGGCATCAAAAAGAGAAGCAAAAAATGTAAGAACAAATGTTGGAGTTTGTGACGTTACTACATTAGGCAAAATAGATATTAAAGGACCAGATGCAGCAGAACTATTAAATAGAGTTTATACCAACGCTTGGTTAAAACTACCAGTTGGTAAAGCTCGATATGGTGTGATGTTAAGAGAAGATGGTATTGTAATGGATGATGGAACTACAACAAGAATATCAGAAAACCATTACCACATGACAACCACGACTGCACAAGCTGCAAATGTTCTTTCACATTTAGAATATTATTTGCAATTAGTTTGGCCAGAGTTAAATGTTAACGTAGTTTCTAGCACTGAACAATGGGCTGGAGCTGCAATAGCTGGTCCAAAATCTAGAAATTTATTGCAAAAATTATTCCCTAATTCTGATGTGTCAAATGAAGGACTTCCTTTCATGGGTTACATGGAAGGAGATTTATTTGGTGTCAAAGCAAGAATTTTTAGAATTTCATTCTCAGGTGAACTTGCCTATGAGGTTAATGTTGAATCTAATAATGGTAATTTCATGTGGGAAAAAATTATCGAAGTTGGTGAACAATTTAAGATACAACCTTATGGAACAGAGGCTTTATCAACACTTAGAATTGAAATGGGCCATGTAGCTGGTTCAGAACTTGATGGTAGAACAATACCTTATGATAATTCCTTAGAGGGATTATTAAGTAAGAAAAAAGATTTTATTGGAAAAAGATCTTTATCTAGAAAAGCTTTCATAGCTGAAGATAGACAAAAAGTTGTTGGTGTTGTTCCGCTAGATAAAAAAACTAGCATACCGGAAGGTTCTCACTTAGTTAAGGACTCAAAAGCACCGTCACCTAATCCTAAATTAGGTTATATTTCAGCTTCATGCTGGAGCGTCGAATATGATAATCCATTTTCTCTAGCTATTCTAAAGGATGGAAAAAATATGATTGGAGAAAAATTATTTGTAATGTCTCCACTTAAAAACAAAATAATACCAGTTGAAATAGTCTCCTCACATTATGTTGATCCAAAAGGTGAAAGAGTGAGATCATGAGTTCAATATCAGCATTATCCAATGTTCATTCTACGGGTCATTTTGGTGATCATGCTAATAAAAATGAAGATGAACTTTTGAAAATTTCTGAGTTAAAAAATTTATCAATTGTTCAAATAGTTCAATATAAAAATTCAAAGATAAATTTTGAAAGTATCAATATAAATCAACTTAAACTAAAAAATGATCCATTAAATGTAGTGAATAATAATGATACAAGAATTTTGTGGAGCGGTCCAAAAAATTGGCTTTTGGTATCAGAAAAAAAAGAGGTTATTAAAGATATTAACACTGAATTTAAAGATACCGATTTTGCAGTCACAGATTTATCACATTCAAGAGCAGTGATACAAATTGAAGGCCGAGATGTAAAAGAAGTATTAAAAAAAGGCTGTCCCTTTAATTTTAATGATTTAAAGAAAAATAATTCAATCAATTCCTCATTTCACAATATAGCATTTACTGTGGACATGATAGATACAAATCCAGACAAAATAAGATTGTTTGCGCTAAGGAGTTTTGGTGAGTCTCTTTATCATTCAATTACTGATGCATCTTTAGAGTTTGGCTATATAGCAAGATAATTATTTAGTCTCTTGTAGCTATGTAAACTCCTATGGTAGTTATAATAAAGCCCAAAATATCTAAACTAGTTAAATTTTCTCCTAAAAAAAACCAAGCCATAAAAGCGGATGTAGCAGGAATAAGAAAAAATATTGAAACAGTTTTGCTAGCTGAATTTTTTTTTATTAAAAGCATTAAGATTGTAAAAGCACCAAAAGATACAAGAAAAATTTGATGGCTCATTGCTATTAAAAATGTTTGAGTAAAATTAATATATGGCTCAACAAACAATATTATGATTGTGATATGAAATAAACATCCACCAACTGCTTGATAAAAATTACTTACAGACAAGGGTAGATTGTGACTAAGTTTTTTTTGCCAAATTGTAGAAGTTGTTATTGAAATTAAAGCTATTATAGTTGCGATTAATCCTAAGAGAGGTATACCAGACCCTACATCAAAACCCAAAACCAATGTTGCACCTAAAAATCCCAACAAACCTCCAATCCATTGTTTTAAAGTTACTTTTTCATTTAATACAGGTCCGCTGAGTAAATTTGTTAAGACTGGCTGAAGTGTTACGATTAAAGCAGCAATACCAGTTGGCATTCCTATTGAAATTGAGTAAAAGACGCCTCCTAAATATAGTCCATGAAAAAGAATACCACTTAACATTGACTCTATTATATGTTTTTTTTGAATTAGGATTGATTGTTTAAGGTAAAATGAAAATAGTAAAAAACCAATAGCTACAAAAAAAAATCTAAAAGCCAATGCTGTAAAAGGGTCACTATAATCAATTATTGGCTTGGTGGTTATAAATGCAGAAGACCAAAGTAAAACAAATATGAGTGGAAATATTTTGACCATTTCAGGTCTTATAAATTATTTAATCTATAATATTAAGTATTATTAATTTATTTTGTTTTGTCTCTTTACACCATAATTCATAACTTTCACACATTCTCCATAAATGATCGAAGGCTCTTTGAGAAATCTCAAGAGGATAATGGCTCTTTGCGTAATATAATTCAGGATATTGAATTAACTGCTTAACTGACAAATCTTTTTGAATATGAAGTAATCTTAGAGTTTCATCAGGCACCTTTTTTTTTGACACTTTATCAATTAATTCATCATGGAATTTTCCACTGCTTATTTCATTGTAGGTTGTTGATCCAATAAAATTTTCTATTGCATTGATTGTTGTGAGCTCAGGATTTTTCTTCTTTATCTCACAAATTTTTGAGTAAATTGCCTCTGCAACCAGTAACACATAAGGCTTTTCTTTAGAGGGCATTATCTATTTTGGTATTTCTTCATAGCAGCGTAAGCTAAAATCAAATTTGGGTCTAAAAATATTTTTGATGATTTAATTGTCTTAAATGATTTATAGGCAAAAATAGCAATAGGGAGCTCAGTACAACCAAGAATAATTTTTTTACACTTTTTTTTGATTAAATAATTTATTGCTGGTTTTATCGCATTACTTGCCAATTTTACTTTTCCCATTTTTACAAGTTTAATAGCTTTGTTTACGGACTTACTTTGAATAGAATTATTAGGAAACACTAAATTATAATCTCTATCAAAAAACTTGTTATAAACACCTGTCTTTAAAGTTCCTTCTGTAGCAAGTAAACCAATAGAAGAATGTTTTCTACATTTTTTTTTAGCATGGATAAAAACTTCTTTAGGCATATTTACTATTGGCAAGTTAATTCGTTTTTTTAAGTCATTATACCAATAATGGGCTGTATTACATGGTATAACTATAAATTTACAATTACTTTTTTTTAAAAGATTGCAACCATAAATTAAACTTTTTAAAACAGATAAATATTTTTGCTTAGTTTTTTTATTACTAATTTTATTTGATAGCTTGCCAGTATGGATACCAATTGACTCAGGCCTACCAGGAATATTTGATTTATTATAAAGCATAAACAGAGGGTAATCTTGATCGATCTTACCTCTATATAAAATTGCAAGTTTATTACAAAAATCTAAACCTGCCTGGGTACCCATTCCACCTAAAATGCCAATCATAAATAATTTTTAAATTTTGTTGTAGAATAGTTCATTGGCTATAAAAATAAATTAATTCTTAATAAAAAAATTAATTAAATTTATAGCCAATTAATTTATGTGAAAATTATGCAGTTTTTAAGTTAACTGCTGAAGGACCTTTAGGACCATCTTCAACATCGAAAGTCAAAGCTTGACCCTCATCTAAACCGTTCATACCAGCATCTCTTACAGCTGAAACATGTACAAACACATCTTTTTCTTTATCGTCACGTTCAATAAAACCAAAACCTTTAGTTGGATTGAACCATTTTACTTTACCTTGTAGACTCATATTTTTTCTTCTTACTTATTGTTATATTAATTTATTACTTATAATTAAGTAAACATGGCTTTGTTTATAAATATTAGGGTTTTGTCAACAAATTTAGTGTGTGATAAGACTTTTTTTTTCATTCGTGGTCAATAAGCTTAGTTAAATAGATAGAATTAATATCTTCTTTATAGTGGGCAAAGGGTTTACAAGGTGTAAAATCACATTTTTTAAACAATTTTCTTGCTGGATCAAAAAATTTTCCAGCACCTGTCTCTAAACTTATTCTTTTTATTCTCAACTTCTTAGCCTCATCAATGAGATGTTTAATGACTTTAATACCATTACCTTGGTTTCTAAAATCATCATGTATTCTAATTGATTTAAATTCACCATGATCTTTGTCTAAGAACTTTAATGCCCCACAACCAAAAATTTTATCATTTTCCCAAAGACTCCAGAATTTTATTGATGAAACTTTTAAACCTGGAATATCTAGAACATGTGCACTGCCTTCGGGAGATGCAGCTCTGAGTTCAATAAAATGTTTTGTTAGAAGTTTATTGACCTCCGGGTTATTAAAATTTCCCTCTATTGATTTGAGCATTTATATCAAAGTTGTTATGTGACCCATTTTTCTTTTATCTTTTACCTCTTTTTTTTGATAATCAAAGAAAAATTCATTTTCATTTAATTTAAAATTTTCTCTATAGGGTTTGATTTGATTTCCTATAAGATTTAACATTTTTGCATTAGATATTTTTTTGAGTGGAATTTTTTCTAATGAACAGACTGCTCTTACATGGTTTTCGAATTGACTTATATTAAAAGCATTAATTGTTAGATGGCCAGAATTATGAACTCGAGGTGCTATTTCATTGACATAAAGATTTTCATTTCTATCGATAAAGAATTCAACGCAAAGAGTTCCTATATATTTTAATTCTTCTGCAATCCGGATTGTCCAATCTTTAGATTCATCAAATATTTTTTTACTGATTTCTGCAGGTATTATTGATTGTTTCAATATTTGATCTTCGTGAGTATTTTCAATCGGCTCATATATTTCATAACTATTGTTCCCAAACCTTGTAATAATAACCGATATTTCTTTTTTAAGTTTCACCAATTTTTCCAGTATATAGCCTTTTGAAAAATCGATATTCAGTTTATTGATTTCACCAATTTTTTTAATGGGGTATTGACCCTTACCATCATAACCCATTGTAGTAGTTTTTAAGATTCCAGGTAAAAAATCTCCTAAAGGCTCCATATCAGATTTATTTTCTATTGATGCATATCTAGTAGTTCTTATATTGAGTTTGTTTACAAAATCTTTTTCTGCAATTCGATGTTGAATTAATCTATTTACTGATGGTTTTGGCAAAACTGGTTTTACCTTGTTCATTTCATTTAGAGTTTCATAAGGTATATTTTCAAACTCATAAGTAATTACGTCAATTTCTTTTAGGAACTCTTGCATCTTAAGCTTATCATTGTATTTGCCACAAATAAATTTGTTACAAAAATTTTGTGCCGGGGCATCTACATCATCACAATAGATTGTTGTATTGATATTCAATTTTTTAGCTGCAACAGCTAGCAAGCTTCCTAGTTGACCACCACCAATTATACCCAAATTTTCTATTGACATTTTTTATTTTGGATTTTTTTTTACTGATCTTGTTTGTGATGATCGCCAATTAATTAATTTTTTTTTTACAGCAGGATTAGTATTTGCAATTATAGCTGTGGCTAATAAAGCAGCATTTATGGCACCATCTTCACCAATTGCAAGAGTTCCAACAGGTATCCCTTTTGGCATTTGCGCTATCGATAATAAACTATCAAGTCCTTTAAGCTTTTTACTCTCAACAGGAACGCCTAAAACTGGAATAGTAGTTATAGCAGAAATCATACCTGGTAAATGTGCTGATCCACCAGCACCAGCAATGATTACTCCAATATTATTTCTTGATGCACTCTCTGCAAATTCATACATTCTTTTCGGCGTTCGGTGCGCAGATATAATTTTAGTTTCAAATCGAACACCCATTTTTTTTAGTATATTTGCAGATAATTTCATAGTTTTGAAGTCTGACTGGCTACCCATGACGATTGCAACTTTGAGATTTTTATTATTTTTCATGATTTATTTGTGGAATATTTATTTCAAAATTAGATAAAAATTTCAATAAAATAAATAGTATTTAAAAAACAACTTGATATGGTTCACTAAATTAAACTGAAATGAAATTTAAAATCGATAATCTTCAATATTGTAAATGGACAAGAAAAGTTTTTGAGATAAATCGTGAGGCAGGCCTAGACGCAGTTCATGTTACAATTGTTTATCATGAGGACTTTGATGAACTTCAAAATGAAATTAAAAAATGGCAAACTTTATTAAAAGAAAATTCGGATTTAATTTTTTTAGGTCAAAGTTTTAAGGATATTGAAAAAGCAAACAATGAGAATAAAACAGCAATTTTTTTTGGTTTTCAAAATTGCTCTCCAATAGAAGATGATATTAATTTAGTTGAAAAAGTTCATATTCTTGGATGTAGATTTATGCAGCTCACTTATAATAATCAATCATTGTTAGCGACAGGTTGTTATGAGAAAAATGATAGCGGGGTAACTAATTTTGGACGGGAAGTTATTAGAGAAATGAATAGAGTGGGTATTGTAGTGGACATGTCTCATTCAGCAGAAAAAAGTACTTTTGATGCAATAGAATTCAGTGAAAAACCAATAGCAATCACTCATGCAAACCCATCCTTTTGGCATGCAGCAAAAAGAAACAAATCTTCTGAGTTATTAAAAACTTTAAGTGATAGTGGTGGAATTTTAGGTTTATCTCTCTATCCACATCATCTTAAAGACAATACAAATTGTTCTCTAGAAAGCTTTTGTGAAATGGTGGCTAAAACAGCAGAAATAATGGATATTAATAATATTGGTATAGGATCAGATCTTTGTTTAAATCAACCAGATGAGGTAGTTGAATGGATGAGAAATGGAACCTGGTCAAAAAATAAAAATTATGGCGAGGGTTCCAAAAATAAACCAGGATTTCCTAAACAACCTAATTGGTTTGAAGATGCGAGAGGTTTTAAAAACTTAGAGGTAGGTTTAAAAAAGATTGGTTTTTCAGAAACTGAGACTAATGGAATACTAGGAAACAATTGGTATAACTTTTATAAGACTATTTAGATATGAATGTTGAATTAAGAGATCCTAATATCATAATGAAGTTATCAAGACTTGGTTCTTTCCATCAATCAAGATTATCTTTTTTACGAAGTTTTTTAAGTGAATTTAAAGATTGGCAATATAGTAGAGATCTATTTAATTTAGACCATGAGGGTTATGGCACAGCAGTATACTCATTTAAAAAAAAAGACAGGGTTTATTCTTTAATTTGTTATGCGAACAAAATTAATGATAATGAAAGATCAGATAGGGTAATAGCAACTAAGTGGGATGCAGCTTTTACATTACATGATGGAGTACCTTTAAAAGATGATGTTGAAAGATTAAGAAATGAAGTTCCAAAACAAGAAGTTGGTAGATTATCTTACAAAGAATTAACATTATCTAGAGCAAACAAATCTGTAAGGGTATTTGATCATGTTGTTGAAAGTTTAAGTAATGGAAACCAACCTGATTTAAAGCTTCTTGAAAAAGTTGGATATTTATACAGAACTACAGCAGTTTATGGGTCAGGTAAGTTTGGTTTAGCAGATCGATTTAGAATTAAAAATAGAGAGGAAATTAATGGACCATTTAGATTAGAGATGATGTTAGTTTATTTAGTCAGACAATTTACATTTGATCAAGTTAATCATGTTGCAAAAAATAGAAATCCCAACTTAGCTGTTAAATTAGATCCGAAAATTTGTAGAAACTTGGGGATAGGAAATTCCACTGGATTAGGAATGGCACCATTTATAGTTAATCATCCAACTTTATTAAATAATTGGATACTTAGTAGAGAAATTGCACTAAAAAAAATAAGAGAAATTAAAATCGTAAAAATACAAGATAAAGATTTATTCAAAGATTGTGTGAAAAGTTCTCTCAAAAATATTACTAGCTGGAATACAGAGAGTGAATATCAACTCAAAAAAATTAAACTTTTGCTAAAAGATATCAAAAAATTTATCAATTTCTTGGAAAACGAATTTGATTTTCAAAAAAATTATCCTTTTAATGAAATTTATCTTTGGCTAGAGAAAGAAACTTGTGAGGAGTGTATTGAATATGTAGTCTCAATCATGATGGAGCCTTTTAGTGATATAGTTCAGCCATTAGTTGGGCAAATGAGTTCTGAGGAAGAAAAATATTTTAATATCCCAACTGAGCGTAATGTCGGAGATTTAAAAAAGATTTTAGAAAATAAATACTCAGATATTTTAAAGATTAATTTTAAAACACAAGAAAGTAATCATAAATTTTGGTTTATTTCAAAAAATAAAGAAGAGCCAAGATTAGCAAATCGTTTTGAAGAAAATGGTGCAGATTTAGAACAACCCCTGGCAATAGCTAGAGATATAAAAAAATTGTATGAGAGATTGTTGTCATTAAAAGATAATTTAAAAATTAATCAATTTTTAATTGATAATTCTGATTTAAGACATGTTGTTAGAAGAGCCTTTGTTATTGAAAAATTTCCATATTCAGAAATACAAGATAATACTATTGGAGAAAATTTAGTTCCAATTGATATGTTGCGATTAAAGTTATCTTTTTTTGGAGCTTTAAAATTTGATCCAAGATCTGACAAGTGGTTGAGAATATGTATGTTTCAAGGTGCGCCACTCCCAAATGAATTAAAAGATTATGATGAGCAATGGGTTTATAAAACCTAATCTTAAACTATGAAATCCTTAAGTGAGATAGAAACTACAGCTAAGAGGGCAAGTCGAGCTGTTGGTTATTCATGGGGTATAGCAGAGGAAGTTGGGAAATCTATAAGATTATCCGAATTATTTGGTTTTCCAGCGATCAAACATCTTAATCAATATTATCAAAATAAAAAAAAAGAAAATTTTGAAGAGATAAAACTAATTAATAAGATTAACAAATCAGATAGATCATCTTTTTGTCCAATTATGTTCGGTGTTAATTTCATTGATCAAGTAAAAAACCTTGAAAATTTAAAAAAGTGCTCAGTTGAAAATCTCGCTTATCCATTGTTACTTTTACCTTTTTTAAGTAGAGCTTCAGAAATTAATGGAAAAAAATTATTAATTTTATTTGATGATTGTAAATTTTTATTGAATTTTAATGTGACTATCTCATCTAATATCTTGGATAAAGAAATGCCAATGTTAGCAAAAAAAGTAGAAATAAGTTTTTTAGACAATGAAGATAACTTTTCCGATCAAGATTGGAAAAATCTTTATAAACTTGCAGAGGATACATTTGTAGAGGAGACTGATAGTTTAAAAGAGGGTGCAGCGGGAGCTGGTTTGACTGATAATGACTGAGGATAAAGAAATAGAAAAAAATCTTAAAGATTTAGATGATATTTGCGATGAATGTAAAGAACAGGATGAAAGTGTTTCTCAAAATTTAATTTTAACTGGTTTTAAAATTTGTAAGTCTTGCAGGGTTTCAAAAACAATTTTTCCAATCTAAATATGATTAATCGGTAAGGCGTTCATTCTACTTACTACAAATGAAATAGATAAAAAGACAATTATTAAAAACGACATAAAGACAATTCCAAATGATTTTAAGTTAGATTTAAGATTAAGAACTTGTCGCGTCGAGATAATTAATCCAGCAAAAATCCAAAATTGTGTAAGAAAAATTATAGGAATCATTAATTCTGGTGTAACAGCAAAAAATCTTAGGAGACCAGGCGCGTGAGCGAAACCAACCGCTGTTAATACTTTTTTAAAGGGAGCTTTACTATTTTTATCAGGAAAAAGTTTTACACCGATAACAAAGATTAATATTGCCCAAACAAACCAAGTTAATATTGCAGTCACTCCTGACATTGCAACAGCTGTTTTAAAAATGGTGTTTGCAGCAACTGCACCAGCAATTCCATCTAAAATCATAATAATACCTGCAAAATAAACTGAGGCTTCACCAAAATTTTTACTATCGGAATAAAGCGTTTTATCTAGTTTGATAGATCTTAAAATAATACTTAAAAATTCACCGAACATTTATTTTTTTTTATTTTTTTGCTCTTTGTAAGATACGATTAATGGGAATATTATTAAAGCAATAGCTATAAGAATGCAAATTCCTATTAAGAAGCCTTTTGTCATTTAAGATGAAGGGGGAGTAAACTCCCCCATAAATCAGATTAACCTTTTACAACTTCTCTTGTATTAGCGTTGAAAGATTCTTTAAATGGAATATCAACTATAACTGCATCTACAGGCTTACCTGGAGTATCAGAGTATTTTTCAGGTAAATGAACTTTATATTTAGTTCCAACCTTACCTTTTGGAAATCCATTTGCATTTAATGTTCCATCAAAAGGAA
>CACPDT010000008.1 GCA_902632665.1 uncultured Pelagibacteraceae bacterium
TTGCAATTATTTTTGCTGCTTTGATTGATGGCTTAGATGGAAGAATAGCAAGACTTATAAAGGGGACCTCAAAAGTTGGAAAAGAATTAGACTCTCTAACGGATGTGATTAGTTTTGGAGTTGCTCCAGCATTCATTATGTATTTCTGGAAATTAAATACGCTAGGACGATTTGGATGGTTATTATGTTTAGTGTATGTAATCTGTGTTGCACTTAGACTAGCAAGATTTAATGTCAATTCTAACGAAGAACCTTCTTGGAAAGATAATTTTTTCCAAGGAGTACCATCTCCAGCTGGTGCAATATTATTGTTAACTCCACTAATAATAAGCCTTAGCGGGTTTAATTACGTACAATTAAATTATACTATGATTGTTCCGGTATTTTTTGTTGTAACATCGTTACTTTTGATAAGTAAATTTCCAAGCTATTCATTTAAAAAAATTGTTATACCTAGACGAACAACAATTTTTTTATTATTTGGAATAGTTTTCTTTTTTGGTCTTTTACTAATCTATACATTCAACGTGATTGCAATAAGTGCTTTTGTTTACGTACTTTTATTACCAATAAGCTTTTTTCATTTTCAAAAATTAAAAAAACAACATGAAAATGACAAAATTCAAGAGGATGATGATCTTGAAGACATACTTTAATGAAAAAAAATACAATAGTTTCTCTTGCTGATGCTAACTATTTTCCGTTATTAGAGGAATTAATTAATTCTATAAAAAGATTCAAAGAAAGTGAAAATATAGCCATTTGTATTCTTGATGCAGGCTTAAACAAAGATCAAAAAGAAAAATTATTAAGTAAAGTAGATGAAGTTAAACCAGCAGAGTGGGATATTGAGGTTCCACAATCTAAAGTAAAAGAAAAAGAATGGCTTAAAAGCCAAGTTTCAAGAGCATTTTTACCTAAATATTTTCCAAACTATGAAAAATATTTGTGGATTGATTGTGATGCTTGGGTAAATGATTGGAGTTCTGTTGAGCTTTATTTTCAAGCTTGTAATAATGGAAAGCTTGGTATTACACAAACAATAGGACCTGGTTACAAAATCACTTCGAGAGTAAATTGGTTATTTGGCAAATTAGCAATTATCAAATCACAAAATTTTAAACATGCCATAAAATCTAAAATTGGTATTAACAAAGCGAGAAAACTTGCATTTGCACCACATATAAATATTGGCGTTTTTTCTCTCGAAAAAAACTCAAAAGGATGGAGTTTATGGCAAAATAATTTGTCCAAGACACTAAAAGCTGGCAATATTTTTGGATCAGAGGGATTAGCGATAAATATGTCAGTTTATATTGATGAACTTGAAACAGAATTTTTACCCTTAAATTGTAATTGGATAACTAGCAATCTTTTGCCAAAATATGACGAAAATCAAAAAACATTTGTAGAGCCATATCTTCCAAATTACAAAATAGGCATAATGCACCTTGCAGCTGGAATATGGAAAGATGGTAAAGATATGCGAGTGGATAAGAGTATAGAAATAGAATTAGAAACTTTAAACAATAAAAAAATTACTAAAAGCTTAAGATTTGATACTTAATTGAAAAAAAATAAAATTTCAAAAAATTGGATTAATAAACAAAGAAGAGACACTTATGTTCGCCAATCCAAAGTTGACGGGTACAGAGCAAGATCTGCGTATAAATTAATTGAAATTGATGAAAAGTTTAAAGTTTTTAAAGGCGGAATTTCTGTCATAGATATAGGTGCTGCACCAGGAAGCTGGTCGCAATATGCTTCAAAGGTTGTAAAAAATGGAACTATTATTTCAATAGATTTAAAAAAAATGGAGGAAATAAAAAATACTATTCAAATCGAGGGTGATTTCACAGAACCCAATATTCAAGAGAAAATAAAAAAAAATCTTAAAAATCCAATTGATGTAGTTATGTCTGATATGGCAGTAAATACGACTGGAATAAAAGATATTGATGCAATTCAAACTGGAGAGTTATGTAAAGAGGCAATGGTATTTTCAAAAGATGTAATATCTGAAAAGGGTATTTTTGTTGCTAAAATATTTATGGGTAGATCCTTTAATGAAATTGTCGCACTAGGAAAAAAAATTTTTAAAGAAGTGAAGGTTTTTAAACCTAAGTCGAGTCGTAAAGGTTCTAAGGAGAGTTTTATCATTTGTAAAAATCTTAGATAGACACTTTTAATTTAAAAGGAATCATATATAAAAGATTATGGTTCCTATAAAAGAAGCACTTACCTTTGATGATGTCACTTTAGCTCCAAAGTATTCTGAAATATTACCTTCAGAAGTCGATACGAGTATAAAATTAACAAATTCATTAAAACTTAAAATTCCACTCTTATCATCAGCAATGGATACAGTAACAGAAAGTAAAATGGCTATTGCTATTGCAAAAGCTGGTGGACTAGGAATAATCCACAGAAACTTAGATATCAAAAAACAAGTTCTAGAAGTTAAGAAAGTAAAAAAACAAAAATTACTTGTAGGTGCAGCTGTCGGGGCGGGGCCTAACGAGTTCAAAAGGGCTGAAGCACTTTTAAAAGAAAAACTGGATATGATTGTTGTGGACACTGCTCACGGACACACCAAAAAAGTTTCTGAAATAATTAGATTTATCAAAAAAATAAAAAACAAAAAAACAGCTCTATGTGCTGGAAATATAGCAACACCAGATGCAGCTAAATTTTTACTAAAATTAGGTGTTGATATAATTAAGGTTGGGATTGGTCCTGGCTCTATCTGCACAACTAGGCTGGTCGCGGGTATTGGAGTTCCTCAATTAAGTGCGATATTAAATGTGAGAAACGGCATAAAAAATAAAAATGTAAAAATTATTTCTGATGGAGGGATAAAATATTCAGGTGACCTCGCTAAAGCTTTTGCTGCTGGCGCTGATGCAGTCATGGTAGGTTCATTGTTTGCAGGAACTGATGAAACGCCAGGTAAACTCATTAAAAAAAATGGTAAACTATTTAAAAGTTTTAGAGGCATGGGCTCGGTAGGGGCGATGAACAAGGGCTCAGCTGATCGCTATTTTCAAAAAAAACAAAAAGATACTTCAAAGTATGTGCCCGAGGGAGTAGAGGGGCTAGCAAAATATAAAGGTAAAGTTGATAAAGTTATTTTTAAATTAGTTGGTGGATTAAAATCATCTATGGGTTATCTTGGCTCTAAACAGATAAAATATTTAAGACATAAACCTCAATTTGTTAAAATTACAAAAGCTGGATTTTACGAAAGTATGGTTCATAATGTCGATATCGTAAAAAATGATAGAAAATACTAATGACAAAAAAATTTAAATTAATTTTATTATTTTATATAGCAATCAATAGTTTATGTGTTTCTGTTGCAGATGAAAATTTTTTTAATAAAGGTTTAAAACTATTCAAAGATAAAAAATATGAGGATGCTAGGTTTATGTTTGAAAGAGGAATAGTCTTTAATCCTAAAGACTCAAACTCTTATCTCTACTTAGCAAAAATTTATAATATTCAAGAAAATCAAAATAAAGAAGAGAAAAATTTGGAAGCAACGTTATTAATTGAGCCTAATAATGAAGAAGCAATATTAATGTCAATGAAGATAGCTTTAGAGAGATCTAATTATTCAAAAGTAAAAGACTTATCTAATACTTTTTCTAAGGTTTGCAAAAAACTCTGTAATGAAAATAAAGAAATTTTAGATACCCTTGCAAATTTAGAACCCAAAAAAAATGAGTCTTGATAAAAATTTGAATAAAATCTTAATAATAGATTTTGGTTCACAATTTACTCAGTTAATAGCCAGGCGAATAAGAGAGTCGGGAGTTTATTCTGAAATAATTAGTCATAAGAAGGTTAAAAATAAAAATATTGATAATTCAATTAAAGGAATAATTTTATCAGGCGGACCATTAAATGTTTACCAAATTAATAAATATTCCTTTGATAAAAGGATTATCGAAAATCAAATACCAGTCTTAGGTATTTGTTTTGGTCATCAAATTTTATCAAAACTTAATGGAGGAAGAGTTAAACAATCAAAATATAGAGAGTTTGGATTAGCAAATATTCGCAAAAATAGGGAAAGTATTTTGACAAAAAACTTCTTTAATAAAAAAAATATTAATAAAGTTTGGATGAGTCACGCAGATCAAGTTTCGAAACTTCCCAAAAATTTCAGTGTTATTGCCTCAAGTCATAACTCGAAATTTGCTATTATCGAAAACAAGAAAAAAAATTTTTATGGTGTCCAGTTTCATCCTGAAGTTACACATACACAAAATGGAAAAAGATTAATAAATAATTTTATATTTTTGATATGTAAAATTAAAAGAAATTGGTCATCAAAAGATCAAAAGATTAAATTGATAAAAGATGTTCAAAATCTAGTTGGTAAAAATAAAGTAATATGTGCATTATCAGGTGGGGTTGATAGTAGTGTTGTCGCTCAGCTTTTGAATAAAGCTATTGGTAAAAAATTATTTTGTATCTTCGTTAACACGGGTCTTCTAAGAAAAAATGAGGAAATACAAGTAGTTAAAACTTTTAAAAAAAAATTAAAAATAAATCTGATCTATGTGAATGCAGAGAATGAATTTTTGAGAAAGCTCAACAATGTTTCTGATCCAGAGAAAAAAAGAAAAATAATTGGAAATTTATTTATCAAAATTTTTGAAAGATACGCTAAAAGAATAAAAAATGTAAAATTTTTGGCACAAGGAACGCTCTATCCAGATGTTATTGAAAGTAAGTCAGTGACTGGAAGCCAAACTTCAAAGATCAAATCTCATCATAATGTAGGTGGTTTACCTAAAAAAATGAAACTTAAATTGGTAGAACCATTGAAATTTTTATTTAAAGATGAGGTTAGAAAATTAGGATTAGAATTAAAACTTAGTAAAAAAATTATTTCAAGACACCCGTTTCCAGGGCCTGGTCTAGCGATAAGAATGCCCGGCATTATTACTAAAGAAAAAATTAAAATTTTAAAAGAAGCTGACAATTATTTTATTCAAGCTTTAAGAGATCACAATTTATATAATAAGATTTGGCAAGCTTATGCTGCATTGCTTCCAGTCAAAACAGTGGGTGTAATGGGTGATAACCGAACTTATGAATACTTGTGTTTATTAAGAGCAATTACATCCGAGGATGGAATGACAGCTGATTTTTATGACTTCAAAAAATCATTTATTCAAATGATTTCAAATAAAATTGTAAATAGTATAAGAGGAATAAATAGGGTAGTTTATGATGTTACATCTAAACCACCAAGCACTATTGAACTTGAGTAATTAAATTTTTATGAATGATCCATCAAAAAAACTTTTTAATATTATACATAAAAATAAAATTGATTGTAAATTTACGATAATAGAAATTGGTGCGCTAGAGTTGTCGAAAAAAGAACCTTTTTATGAACTATTAGAGCATTTTCCAAATAGTAAAATCATAGGCTTTGAAATCGAGGAAAAAGTGTGTGATGAGATGAACTTAAAAGCCCCGAAAGGTGTAGAATATTATCCATACGCTCTTGGAGAAAAAAACGAGAAGAAAAAATTATATAATACTGAGCATCCTATGTGCACAAGTTTATACAAACCTAATGAAAAATTAATTCGTTTATATAACAATTTAGAATTTGCATATTTAAAAGATGAGTCTGAAACTGATACAATTACGCTCGATACTTTTGTCAATAAATACAACATAGATAATATTGATTTTATAAAGATAGATGTTCAAGGAGCTGAATTAGATATTTTTAAAGGTGGTAAGAATGTGCTTAAAAATGTCATAAAAATAATTTGTGAGGTTGAATTTGTACCACTATATGAGAGCCAACCTCTCTTTGGTGATGTGTGTAGTTTTTTAAAACATTATGACTTAATGTTTAATAAATTTTTAGGGTTTGCTGGTAGAACTCTTAAACCATTAATTGCAAATGAGGGTCCAAATGCAATATCGCAATATATGTGGTCTGATGCGGTATTCATTAGTCATGTTGAAAAGATTCAAAACTTAAGTGATGAAAAATTATTAAAACTAAGCCTATTATCAGCAATTTATAACAGTATAGACTTAGCTTACTTCTGTTTATTGATATATGATAAGAGAAACTCTTCTAATATAGCTAAGGATTGGATAAATCCAAAACATGGATAAGATTAAAAAAATTCAAAATAAAAAAAACAAATCAAAAATTCTTTGTCTCACTGCCTATTCAAAAAATTTTGCTGAAGAAGTCGATAAATATGTTGATATAGTTTTAGTTGGAGACTCTCTTGGTTCAGTTTTATATAATTACCCGTCAACAAAAAAAGTCACTCTAACTGAAATGATAAATCATTCAAAAAGCGTAAGATTGGGTGTTAAAAAAAGTTTGATGGTGGTTGATATGCCTTACAAAACTTATGTTACCAAAAATCAAGCATTAAAAAATGCAAAAAATATAATTAAAAAAACAAAATGTGATGCTGTAAAACTTGAGGGTGGAAAAAAGATAATAAAACAAATAAAGTTTTTAATTCAAAATAATATACCTGTGATGGGGCATTTGGGATTACTACCTCAATCAACAAAAAAATTTAAATCTAAAGGTAAAACAAATAAGGAAATAAAACAGCTTATTAATGATTCAATATTACTTCAGGAGAGTGGAGTTTTTGCAATAGTTTTAGAGTGTATTAAAACACCAATCGCAAAAAAAATCTCACAAAATTTAAATATTCCAACGATTGGAATTGGATCCTCTGTACATTGCGATGGTCAAGTTCTTGTTACTGATGACTTAATTGGTTTAAATCAGACAAATATTAAATTTGTTAAGAAATTTCTTAATGTAAGAAAATATATCAATATAGGTTTAAGAAAATTTGTTTCAGAGGTAAGGTCTAGTAAATATCCAACTAAAAAACACTCATATTAGAAATATTTCTTAAATTGTTCGTTTATTGTCAAAATTTCTAAGTCAACTAATCCACCAATGACTAATTGAAGTGCTACTAAAAGAATAAAACCTAAACCAACATAGGCAATCCATAAATGTTTTTGGATATAATTTGCCAAATATGTAGCCATTGCTCCAGTTAGAATAACTGATAAGACTAATCCAAAAATCATAAAGCCAAAATTGCCTTTAGCAGCTCCCACAACACCAATTACATTGTCAAAACTAATTGTTATGTCCGCAAATAAAACTTTATAAACACTTTGAATATAGGATGGTTCTTTTGATTTTTTTGTTGGTGATTTTACCTTTTTTATTTCAAAAAGATCTTTTCTTAAATCGTTAACTATCCAGATTAAAAGTAAGCCACCTATAATTTTGATAAAATAAAATTCAAATAAGTATGTGGCAAACAATGCAAAAATAACTTTAAATATTAAAGCACCAGCAACCCCCCACAAAATGATTTGCCTTCTATTTTTTGGAGCAAAATTTGCAGCAATCAGACCAATTATTATCGCATTATCTGCTGCCAAGATTATATCGATAAAAATAATCTGAACTAATATGAGCGCTTCTTCTAACAAAGTAAGAGCATAGTATAAAATATTTAAAATAATTCAATTAAAAGTAGTATTATTTTTTTATTGATAATTATTTTAATACATAATGAAATAGTCTTAATAAAAATGGAGGACAAATGAAATTCTTAAAATATTTATCAACTATTTTAGTTTCATTAATTTTGTCAATTAATCTTGCAATTGCTGAGAAATGGGACATGGCTCTAGCTTATGGAGCGGGGAACTTTCATTCTGCAAATGCAGCTGAATTCGCAAAAAATGTTACTGAAAAAAGTGGTGGCAAGTTAACAATTGTAACACACCCTGGTGGTTCGTTGTTTAAAGGTGGAGAAATTTTTAGAGCAGTAAGAACAGGTCAAGCTCAAATTGGTGAGAGATTTATGTCAGCTTTAGGAAAAGAGGATCCGCTTTTAGAAGTAGACTCTCAACCTTTCTTAGCAACATCTTATTCTGATGCGATGAAATTATATAAAGCCTCTAAAGCTGAAATTGTTAAAGGATTAGACGAGAAAGGGTTGGTATTTCTTTATGCTGTACCGTGGCCAGCGCAAGGCTTGTATAGTAAAAAGGAAATTAACTCTGTTGAAGATTTAAAAGGTCTTAAATTTAGAGCCTATAATTCTGCTACCATCAGAATAGCCGAGCTAACAGGAATGGCTCCTACAAAAATAGAGGCTGCTGAAATTAGTCAGGCGTTTTCTACAGGTGCAGTAGAAAGTATGATCACATCACCTACTACAGGTAAAAACTCAAAAATTTGGGAAAATGGTGTGAAATATTTTTATGATATTGCAGCTTGGTTTCCAAAAAACATGATAATTGTGAACAAAGATGCTTGGAATAAACTAGATCAAGCAACTAAAGATCTTGTTATGAAACAAGCTGCTTTAGCTGAAAGAAAAGGTTGGCAATTATCAAAACAAGGAAATGTAGGTGACAAAAAAGCTTTAGCTGATGCTGGAATGGTAGTTGGCAATGTTAATGCACCTTTACAAGCTCACTTTGAAAAAGTTGGAGAGACGATGGCTAAAGAATGGTCTCAAAAAGCTGGTTCAAGAGGAGCAGCAGTTTTATCAAGTTATAAATAATTCAAATTTTAAATTTAAGGCCACTTAAAATTCTAAGTGGCCTTTAATTATTATGTTAAAATCGTTAGATAGACATCTTAATAAACTTTATAAATTTTCAGGTTATGTTGCTGCTTTTTTTTTAATTTTAGTAGCAGTTTTTATACTTATTGGCGTCTCATCAAGAATATTTGGTTTTTATATCAGAGGTCTTGCAGAATATTCAGGTTATTGCATGGCTGCTGCATCTTTCTTTGCACTAGCTTACACTTTTGTAGAAGGTGGACATATTAGGATTACGCTTTTCCTGGAAAAATTTACAGGTTCAAAGAAAAAATTGATTGAAACTTGGTGCTTGAGTATGGCAAGTTTTTTTTCAGGATATCTAGCATTTTACTTTATCAAAATGTTAATTATTTCTTATAAATTTCAAGAACGTAGTGAAGGAGCTGATGAAATATTAATTTGGATACCCCAAATGAGCGTTGCAATTGGCTCAACAATATTTTTTATAAGTGTTTTTCATCAATTTATTTTAACAATCAAAAAGAATTAAATGGCTGAAATACTTTTAACAATTTTCTTCATCAGTGTTCTTTTGTTTTTTTTAGGATCTGGAATTTGGGTTGCGCTAAGTATGATTGGTGTATCTGCTATTGGTATGATGTTATTTACCTCAAGACCAGTTGGTGATGCAATGGCCACAACAATATGGGGTACATCATCCTCTTGGACACTTACCGCATTACCACTATTCGTCTGGATGGGTGAGATTTTATTTAGGACAAAGCTTTCTGAAAATTTATTCAAAGGGTTATCTCCTTGGATGCAAAAATTACCAGGAGGTTTAATTCATGTTAATGTTGTTGGATGTGCATTATTTGCAGCAATTTCGGGTTCTTCAGCAGCAACCGTTGCAACAGTAGGCAAGATGTCTATTCCTGAATTAAGAAAAAGAAATTATCCAGAAAAAATCTTACTAGGTAGTTTGGCAGGTTCAGGAACATTAGGTTTGCTGATACCACCATCAATTATATTGATTATCTATGGCGTTGCTGTCCAAGAGTCTATAGCAAAATTATTTATTGCTGGGATTATTCCTGGGATAATGATTGCACTAATATTCATGTCTTACGTAATTATTTGGTCGTTAATTAACAAAAAATCTATGCCAAAAATTATTGAGGAGTACTCATTTTTTGAAAAAATAAAAAGATCAAAACAACTTTTGCCAGTAATAATTTTAATATTAGCTGTTATTGGATCGATTTATACAGGAATTGCAACAGCTACTGAGGCAGCTTCATTAGGAGTAGTTGGAGCATTAATATTATCTTACTTTCAAAAAAGTTTAACACTTAAAACTTTTAAATCCTCTTTACTTGGAGCAACTAAAACCTCTTGTATGATCGCTTTTATTTTAGCAGGTTCAACATTTTTATCTTTAGCAATGGGGTTTACTGGATTGCCAAGAAATCTAGCTCTCTGGATCCAAAATATGGAATTATCTCCATATGTTTTGATATTTGTCTTAATGATCTTTTATATAATTTTAGGAATGTTTCTTGATGGTATTTCAGCAGTTGTTTTAACAATGGCAATCATTGAGCCCATGATTAGACAAGCAGGTTTTGATATGATTTGGTTTGGTATTTTTTTAGTCATTGTTGTTGAGATGGCACAAATCACCCCGCCAGTTGGTTTTAATTTATTTGTACTTCAAGGCATGGCAAAAAAAGATATGGGGTATATTGCAAGGAGTGCTTTCCCATTATTCTTATTAATGGTACTCGCAGTTATATTAGTTGTGATCTTTCCAGAAATAGCTTTATGGATGCCAGAGCAAATGATTAAAAATATAAATTAGTATTTTGATTTTTCGCCAGCTATAACAGCTTTTAACTGATCGTATTCTTCACACTTACAACCTTCTAAAACCCCGAGCCTTTCAACTGCAAGATTATGTCTGTTAGTAGCAACATAGAGCTCTCCAAGATACTCATTTATACCTATATGCTCCGGATCAATAGCTAAACCTTGAAGGTAATACTTCTCACCATTTTCAAAATCACCTAGTTTTCTAGTTGTAAAACCCAGATAGTTTAATGTATCAGGTTTATTAGGTTTTCTTTGATTTGATTTAATTAAAAGTTTTTGTGCTTTTAAATACTTTTTTTTTGCTTTTTCCAATTTACCTTTTTTCTCAAAATATTTTGCTGAATTAATAGCTGAAACTGCTCTAGTATAATTTGTTCTAAGTTTAGATGGACCATCATCTGCACCAGTTTGTCCTCCCGAACTTCCACTGCCAGACGATCCGCCGCCGCCGCCGCCACCGCCGCCACCGCCGCCTCCACCTGCAGCTAAAAGATTTCCAGTTACAAGAAATATTACAGATAAAACTAGGATTATTTTTTTCAGACTAAATAAAGATTAATATTTTGATTTCTCGCCAGCTATAACAGCTTTTAACTGATCATATTCTTCACAATTACAACCCTTTAAAACATCAAGCCTTTCAACTGCAAGATTATGTCTGTTAGTAGCAACATACAATTCGCCAAGATACTCATTTATACCTATATGTTTAGGATCAATAGCCAAACCTTGAAGGTAATATTTCTCACCATTTTCAAAATCACCCAGCTTTCTAGTTGTGAAACCTAAGTAGTTAAGAGTATCAGCTTTACCAGGTTTTTTTTCATTTGATTTAATTAAAAGCTTTTGTGCTTTTGCATAACTTTTTTGCGCTTTTTCTAATTTTCCTTTTTTTTCGTATTTTTTAGCACTTTTTATATGCACTACCGCTTTTTCATAGTTTGTTTTTGTTGAACTTGATCCGCTAGAACTAGACGACGAACCAGCCGCATAAGCGTTTGTTGTGATTAAAAATATAACAGATAAAGATAAGATGATTTGTTTCATATTAAATAAATTTATTCATTTTGCTTAAAGTTTTTAATTCTAAGCCATTTTCAACTAAGTTCTCTCTTATCGACTTAGCTGTTGCTAATGAGCTTAGATTGTCTCCATGTATACAAACAGAGTCGATTTCACAAGGTATTTGCTTCCCGCTGTGACAATTAAGCGACTGAGTTTGAACCATTTTTAACACATGTTTTTTTGCTTGTTCGGGGTCAGTTATTAATGCATGAGATTTCTTCCTAGATACAAGATTGCCATCATCCTCGTAATTTCTGTCAGCAAATATTTCACAAGCAAATTTCATGTCTAATTTTTTTGCTGCTTCTTGCATTTTCGATCCGGTAGGGACAAGATATATTAAGTCTATATTAATATCTTTAATAGTTTTAGCTAATATTGTAGCTAACTCAATATCCTCACACGCCATATTATTTAAAGCTCCGTGAGGTTTTACATGAGATACACTTTCCCCATGAGACGAAGCTATTTTTTGAAGAATTTCATATTGATCGATTATAAGTTTTTTTATTTCACTTTCAGAAAGATTCATTCTTTCTCTGCCAAAATTTTCTGGATCATTAAAAGAAGGATGTGCACCAATACTCACGCCATTTTTTTTCGAAATTTTTACTACTTGATTCATGGTTTGCTCATCTCCGGCGTGATAGCCACAAGCAACATTGGCTGAATTTACAATTTCTAATAAATCTGGGTCATACTTATTTGAGTGATGTTTTGATTTTTCACCTAAATCACAATTTATATTAATTTCCATACTCATAATTTGTAAGTATAACATGACATGATTAAAAATATATCAAATCTTGGTGACGCAGCTCTGTATTGTGATTTTGGGACTGAGGTAAACAAAGAAATAAATAGTAAAGTAATACGATATTTTAAAAGTATTCAAAAAGAAAATATTGATGGGATAAATAACTTAACCCCCTCATATAATAAATTAATTATTTCATTCGATCTACGAAAAAAAAATTTTCAAACAATCAAACAACAAATTGAAAATTTAAATGTTATTAATGATGACGCTTTAGAGAGTAATAAAATTAAAATACCTGTTTGTTGTGATGAAAATTTTTCATTAGATATTAAAAGATTGGAGGAAAATTTACAAATAACTCGTGATAAAATTTATGAGAAATTTTTTGGTAAGGAATTTTTTTGTTACATGACCGGTTTTATTGCGGGTATGCCTTTTCTGGGTGATTTAGAAAATGAGCTACAGGCAAAACGTTTAGAAACACCAAGAGTAAAAGTACCCAAGGGTTCGGTTGGATTAACAGAACAATTTGCAAATGTTTATACATTTGAAAGTCCTGGTGGGTGGAATATCATTGGAAATACACCAAAAGTTATTTTTGATAGTACTAAAGAGAATAATCCAAATTTAATTAATCCAGGTGATGTAGTTATTTTTGAGCAAATTAATAAAGATCAATATTATAATATTAATGAATAAAAATTATTTCGAAATTAAAAGAGCTGGAATAAACACAACATTTCAAGATCAAGGTAGAGGTAACCTTTATCATATTGGTATTCCATTTAGTGGAGCAATGGATAATAGAAATTTTCAAATTTCAAACAAACTTGTTGGTAATGAAGTAAATTTTCCAACAATTGAATTTGCCTTTCAAGGTCCTTTGTTAAAGTATTTTGGTGAAAATATTAATTTTGCAATTACCGGAGATGTAAAATTTATAATTAGAAAAAAAAGTAATGCTATAGAGGGAGATTGTTATCAATCTTTCACTTTAGAAAATGGTGATGAATTAGATATTATAAGCACTAATAAATCTGTTTATGGATATTTAGCAGTAAGTGGTGAATTTGAGGTAAATTATCAATGGTCAAGTTGCTCTGTTAACACAAAAGCAAACATAGGTGCAAATAATGGAAAAAAAATAGAAGATGGACAAAAGATTTATATTTCAAATATCAATAAAAATTTAAGTGATAAAAAATTAAATTACATTAATACAAAAATTGAGAATATCAGAGTTATCCAAGGGACAAATTTTGATTATTTCTCTGATGAAGGAAAAAAGATTATTTTTGAAAAAGAATTTGTAATATCAAAATTATCAGATCGTATGGGTATGAGATTAGAGGGACCAAAAATAGAAAATATTGTTGATACCAATATAAAATCGGAAGGTTTACTAAAAGGTGTTATTCAAGTACCAGCAGATGGAAATCCGATAATTATGCTTTCAGACCATGGCACTATTGGGGGGTACCCCAAAATAGGAGTTGTTATCAGTGCTGATTATGACAAGTTAGTTCAACTAACTCCTGGTTCAAAGATTAAATTTAAAAAAGTCGAATTAGCTGATGCAGAAACATTATTTAAGCTATATGACTTAGAGACACAAAATTTAATTTCACAAATTTAATGACTTTTATAAGAAACTTACCCGGTCCATTATTGATTTTTTTAGGTGCATTAAGTTTAAGTTTTGGTGGATTGATTGTGAAATCTTTTGAGGGAGCTACATTATGGCAAATTTTATTTTGGCGATCATTATTTTTTACTTTAACAGTTTTAGCTTTTTTAATTATTAGCTATAGGGCAAAAACAATCGAGTCCTTTTATAAATCTGGCTTACCAGGATTTATTGGTGGAATTATTTTATCTTTTGGTTTTTGTGGATATGTGTTTGCTATGTACAATACCACTGTTGCTAATACTAATTTTATCATTTCACTGCAAATATTGTTTCTCGCGATATTTGGGTATTTCTTCCTAAAAGAAAAAATTAATTTAATTACTCTAATTTCTATTTGTCTGGCGATAGCAGGCGTTTTATTGATGGTTGGAAACTCATTATCACCTGGAGAATTATCTGGAAACTTAGCAGCTTTTACAATGCCAATTACTTTTGCGGTTTTGATAATGATAGTGAGAAAATTTCCTTCTGTGGATATGGTGCCAGCTCAGTTTGTTGCTGGTGTGAGTTCATGTTTAATTGGTTTTTTGCTATCTACAAAAATAATGATATCTCCTCACGATATCTTTTTAGGTTTTCTGGCAGGTTTTTTTCAAGTAGGTTTTGGTTTTATATTTATAACAATTGGTGCCAGAACAACTCCATCTGCTATGGTGGGTATCATAATGTTATCCGAATCTGTTTTAGGACCAATATGGGCATTCCTTTTTGTTAGTGAAAGACCTTCAATGTTTGGATTAATAGGGGGGGCAATTATACTTTTTGCTGTTTTATTACAATTTTATTCGCTTTTAAGTAAACAAAAAAAAATTGTTTCTGATTGACTTTTTTTCATACATATAAGAGTATTCAGCCACGGGAGAGACTACAGAATATCGTAGCGCCGAAGGAGCAACCACCCAGGAATCTCTCAGGCAAAAAGGACCGTAGCATATTAACTCTGGAAAGAGATTTAATTCTCGCCGAAGGAGCAAAACTCTCAGGCAAATATACAGATGGGTAAATAGAGTTAATATGGAAATAAAAAAAACATCGCTGTACCAATTACACCAAGATTGTAATGCAAAATTTGTTGAATTTGCAGGCTATCAAATGCCGATACAATATTCGGAAGGTATTGTAGAAGAACACAAATTCACAAGAAACCACTCAGGTATCTTTGACGTTTCCCATATGGGCCAATTATTTATTTATGGTGGTGAAGACTTAATAAAAGATTTAGAAAGAATCTTTCCTTTAGATTTAAAAAATTTAAAATTAAATCATTCAAAATACAGCTTCTTAATGGATAAAGATGCAGGAATACATGATGATTTAATTATCACAAAAACTAATGAAGGTTTTTTAATAATTCTTAATGCAGCATGCAAAAATAATGACTTCAAAATTTTGAAAGAACTACTCAAAGAAAAGTACAAAATGGTTTTGGATGAAAATAGATCTTTAATTGCTATTCAGGGTCCAAAATCATCACAAATTTTAAATGATATTATAGATGGTGTTAAACATCTTAACTTTATGTCAGGAAATTGGTTTTCATTTGAAAATCAGAAAGTTTATATTACGCGATCTGGTTATACAGGCGAAGATGGTTTTGAAATATCAATCGCAAATGATTTTGTAGATAAATTAACTAGAGAATTAATTAACAAGGGATCCAAGTTGATAGGTTTAGGAGCAAGGGATACTTTGAGGCTAGAGGCTGGGTTATGTTTATATGGTCATGATCTTGATAAAGATAAAACTCCAGTGGAGGCAAATTTAAAGTGGGCTATTTCAAAAGAAAGAATCTCTAAGGGAGATTTTATTGGCTCTGACATAATTATTAAACAATTAAATGATGGTGTCAGTAAAATAAGAGTTGGAATTAAACCTGAGGGAAGGATAATAGCTAGAGAAAAAACAAAAATATTTAACCAATCAGATGTTCAAATTGGAGAAATCACCAGTGGTACATTTGGACCTAGTGTTAATGGACCTGTAGCAATGGGTTATGTGGAAAATGAATTTTCAAAAAAAAATACTAAAGTATTTTTAGAAGTGAGAGGCAAAAAACATCCTGCAAGTATTTGCAGTTTACCATTTTATAAAAAAAGTTATGTCAAAGGAGTAAACTAATGAGTGAAGTAAAATATTCAAAAGAACACGAGTGGATTAAATTAGATGGAGATGTAGCAACAATTGGTATTACAAAACATGCAACAGAAATGTTAGGTGATATAGTTTTTGCAGAACTTCCAGAAAAAGGGTCTAACGTAGAAAAAGATGGTACAGCTGGTGTTGTGGAATCAACCAAAGCTGCTAGTGATGTATACACTCCTGTTAGTGGTGAAGTAGTTGATACCAATCAAGCTATAGTAGATGATCCATCAAAGATTAATCAAGATCCAGAAGATTCAGCATGGTTTTTTAAATTAAAAATAAAAGATCCATCAGAAATGGAAACTTTAATGAATAAAGACGATTACGATAAATTTGCAAAGGAGACTTCATCATAATGTTACCAAATTCAGAAAAAGACTTTTTAAAAAGACACATTGGACCTTCTAAAGAAGACCAATCAAAAATGTTACAAGAATTAAATTATAAATCACTAGATGATTTGATTGACAATACTGTTCCAGAAAAAATAAAGTTTAAAGGTGAACTAAATATTGGTGAGTCTAATTCAGAGTATGAGGCGTTAAGAAAATTAAGAGCAATTTCGAAAAAAAATCAAGTGTACTCAAATTTTATTGGTATGGGTTATTATGGAACTTATACACCATATGTAATTTTGAGAAATATACTAGAAAATCCAGGTTGGTATACTTCATATACACCTTATCAGCCTGAGGTAGCTCAAGGAAGACTTGAGATGTTATTGAACTTTCAACAAATGATTGTTGACTTTACAGGAATGGATATTGCCAATGCTTCTTTATTAGATGAAGGTACAGCAGCGGCAGAGGCTATGGGTCTAAGTCACAGATTAAATAAAAAAGATAGTAATCTAGTTTTTGTTTCTGAGGATTGTCACCCACAAACAATAAATGTAATTCAAACAAGAGCTGAACCAATGGGTTTAAAAGTTCTTGTTGGTAAAGAAGATGAGGTTTTGGATCAGTTAAAGGAAGATTTAGTTTGCGGAATTTTACAATATCCAGGAACTTTAGGAGATATAAAGGATCCAAGTGAGGCAATTAGTAAGATTCACAAAAAGAATGGGAAGGCTGTATTAGCTTGTGATCTGTTGGCATTAGCAAAACTAAAAACCCCAAGAGAACTTGGTGCCGATATAGCAGTTGGAAGTTCTCAACGATTTGGTATTCCAATGGGATATGGCGGTCCACACGCAGCCTTTTTTGCAACAAAAGATGAATACAAAAGATCAATGCCTGGAAGAATTGTTGGTGTATCAGTTGATAGACATGGTAATAAGGCATACAGGCTATCCTTACAAACTAGAGAACAACATATTAGAAGAGACAAGGCAACTAGTAATATTTGTACTGCTCAAGCTCTATTAGCAATTGTCTCTGCAGCATATGCTATTTATCATGGTCCAAAAGGAATTAAAAATATTTCTGAGCGAGTGTCTCAATTGGCAAAAAGTTTTGCTGATAAAATAAAACAGTCTGGTTACGAACTTTATTCGAATAATTTTTTTGACACTGTTACGATTATTACAAAAGAAAAGACTGATCAAATTTATGAGAATGCCTTAAATCAAAAAGTTAATATACGAAAAGTAAATTCTGAAATGCTTGCTGTTTCATTTGATGAAAGAAAAAATGTTTATAGAGTAAACCAATTGTTAAAAATTTTTAATGCAGCAGAATCAATTAAAAAAGAGGATCCATCAGTAAGTTTACCTAATCTTCCAAAAAACTTATTAAGAACCTCAAAATATTTAGAACATCCTGTATTTAATTTGTATCATTCAGAAACTGAGATGCTCAGATATTTAAAAAGGTTAGAGGATAAGGATATAGCATTAAATAGAACCATGATTGCACTTGGCTCATGTACAATGAAGCTTAACGCTGCTGCAGAAATGATCCCAATTTCATGGAAAGAATTCGCACAACCCCATCCGTTTGTTCCTGTTGAACAAATGGAGGGCTTTAGAGATTTATTTACTGATCTAAAAAATTGGTTGCGATCTATAACTGGTTTTTCAGGTGTTTCTCTACAACCTAATGCTGGTGCACAAGGTGAGTATGCAGGTTTAATGGTCATTCGAAAGTATCATTTAGATAGAGGCGAGGCTAATCGTAATATATGTTTAATTCCAAGTTCAGCGCACGGCACTAATCCAGCTAGTGCACAAATGGTTGGAATGAAGGTAGTTGTTGTTAATTGTGATAAAGAGGGAAATGTTGATTTTGATGATTTAAAGAAAAAAGCTGAACAACATTCTGATAATCTTGGGGCATTAATGGTGACTTACCCATCTACGCATGGAGTATTTGAGGAAAAAATAACTGACATTTGTGAATTAGTGCATAAACATGGTGGCCAGGTCTATATGGATGGAGCAAATCTAAATGCTTTAGTTGGAGTTGCAAAGCCAGGGAATTTTGGTCCAGATGTTTGTCATATTAATTTGCATAAAACATTTTGTATTCCTCACGGTGGAGGAGGTCCTGGCATGGGACCCATTGCTTGTAAAAAACATTTACAAGTTTATCTGCCTAATCACCCGGTTATAAAAGATTGTGGACCAACATCTGGTATTGGAGCAGTATCAGCAGCTCCTTGGGGAAGTTCAAGTATTTTATCAATATCTTGGATGTATATTAAAATGATGGGATCAGCAGGATTAAAGCTTGCTACTCAAGTTGCAATATTAAATGCAAATTATATTGCACATAGGCTTAAGGATCATTTTCCAATATTATACAAAGGTTCAAATGGCAATGTTGCACACGAATGTATTATTGATATAAGAAGCATAAAATCAGAGACAGGGGTAACAGAGGAAGATATCGCAAAAAGATTAATTGACTTTGGTTTTCATGCCCCAACAATGTCTTGGCCAGTCGCTGGTACGATGATGATTGAACCAACAGAAAGTGAGAGCTTATCTGAACTAGATAGATTTTGTGATACTCTTATAAAAATAAAGTTAGAGATAGATAAAATTAAAGCTGGAGAATTTGATAAAGTTGATAATCCAATAAAAAATGCTCCTCATACAGATTTAGAACTTGCATCTAATGATTGGACACACAAATATTCAAGAGAAGAGGCAGCTTATCCAGCTAAATTTTTAAAGACAAATAAATTTTGGCCACCAGTAGCGAGAGTAGATAATGTTTATGGTGATAAGAATATTTTTTGTACTTGCCCAAGTATGGATGAATTCAAAGAAGATGCAGCTTAGTTAATGAAAATTGCTGTAATCGGCTCAGGCATATCCGGCCTTAGTGCTGCTTACTATCTTTCAAAAAAACATCATGTAGATCTTTTTGAGAAAGAGGATTATTTTGGAGGTCATTCAAATACTATTGATGTAATTATTGATGAAAAAAAAATATCAGTAGATGTTGGTTTTATAGTCTTCAATTATCAAACATATCCTAATTTAATAAATTTTTTTAAAGAGATTGATGTTGAAATAGAAAAAAGTGACATGTCTTTTTCTGTTTCTGTAGAAAATTCAAATTATGAATATTGTGGACGAGGTTTAGCGGGAATTTTCGCAAATAAATCAAATTTATTAAATATTGAATTTATCAAAATGTTTTTTGATATTCTAAAATTCTATAAGTCATGTGATAAAATTTCTAATTTTGATCGAAAAACTACTTTGGATCAATTTTTAAAAACAAATAAATGGTCTCAAAGTTTTATTGATTATCATATCATACCTATGGTTTCTGCGATTTGGTCTATGCCACCTTATGAAGCTGGAAAAATGCCAATGAATTTTTTCTTAAAATTTTTTCAAAATCATGGTTTATTTAAATTTAAGGATAGACCTCAATGGTACACTGTAAGACAAAGAAGTAGAACTTACGTTAATAAAGTATTAGCTAATATAAGTGGAGAGTATTATAAAAATTATGAAGTAAAGTCTGTTAAACGACATTCCTCTGGTGTTCAAGTGTACTATGGTGGAGATAGTGAATTTTTTGATTACGATAAAGTAGTTTTGGCAACTCATGCAAATGAAGCATTGTCTCTAATTAAAAATCCAACCGAACTAGAAAAAAATATTTTATCTAATTTTGGTTATAAAGAAAATCATGCAATTTTACATTGTGATGAAAATATGATGCCCAAAAATAAAAAAACATGGTCATCTTGGAATTCATTTGTTGACTCAAAAGATTTAAATAAAAGTTCTCTTTCTTATTGGTTGAATCTTTTGCAAAATCTTGATTTGAAAAAGAATATTTTCTTAACTTTAAACCCGTTTAAAAAGATACCTGAGGATAAGATTTTAAGAAAAATTACTTTTACTCATCCTTATTACAATCAAGAAGCTTTAGATAATCAAAAAAATTTAAAAAACATTCAAAATAAAGAAAATTTATTATTCTGTGGGAGTTATTTTGGTTACGGATTTCATGAGGATGGCATAAAATCATCTATTGAAATGCTAGAAAACCTAAATGATTAGTTCAATTTATAACGGCAAAGTAATTCATAAACGTTTTAAACCCAAAGAACATTTTTTTAAATATAGTGTATTCTCTTTATTGATAGATCTATCCGAGTTAAATCAGCTTGATAAAGAAATAAAATTTTTTTCATTTAATAAATTTAACTTGATTAGTTTCTATGAAAAAGATCATGGAAACAGAGATGGATCACCTTTAGTAGATTGGGTAAAAAAAAATTTAGATGGAAATAATATTCATTTCAAAGATATCAAGATTAAACTTTTATGTTATCCAAGAATTTTTGGATACGTATTTAATCCACTAAGTGTATTTTTTATATATAATTCTAATGAAAAATTGATCTCAATTTTATATGAGGTTAAAAATACATTTGGCGAACAACACACATATATTTTCAAAGTTGATGATGATGTTAAACTTTTTCAACATAATTGTTCAAAAAAATTCCATGTTTCCCCATTTATTGAAATGGATTGTAATTATTTTTTTAGAATTTTAAAACCTGAAGATAAAATGTCTGTGATTATTGATCAATATCAAGCAAATGAAAAAATCTTGTATGCTTCCCAAGATGGTAAACGGGCAGATTTCAATAGTAAAGAATTGTTGAAATCATACTTAAAACATCCATTAATGACTTTTAAGATTATCTCTGCGATACATTTTGAGGCGTTTAAATTATGGACGAAAGGAATAAAATTCATTAAGAAAAAGTTAAAAATTAAAAACAATATTACATTTGAAAATTAATGAATCTTAATATTTTATCAGATACCATCGTTTTTAGAATTTTGAGGAATCTAGAATTTGGCTATTTAGAGATCATTAATCATGATGGAAAACATTATAAATTTGGTGATCCTAAAGAATCTTTAAAAGCAAATATGAAGATTAAGAATTCTAATTTTACCTTTAATTTGATTAAAGGTGGAAGTGTTGGTTTTGCAGAGTCTTATATGAAAGATGATTTTGAAACAGATAATTTACCAAAATTAATCGAGATTACCGCAAGGAATATTAAACAAATTCATAAATTTTCAGGAATTTTAGATCTACCTTTAATAAATTATTTAAAAAGTTTTTTTATAAAAAACACCAAAAGTAGAAGTAAAGAAAATATTTCAAAACATTACGACTTAGGGAATGAATTCTTTTCATTATGGTTAGACAATACATTAACTTATTCAAGTGCGATATTTGATGAAAAAAATAAAGACTTATCTGATGCACAAAATAATAAATATCAAAAACTGATAGATTTAATTAAACCTGGAGTAGGTGATAAAGTTTTAGAGATAGGTTGTGGCTGGGGAGGATTTGCTGAATATCTTGGAAAAAAATATGATGTGAAATTAGATTGTATAACAATCTCAAAAAAACAATTCGAATATGCCAAAGAAAGAATTTATAGATGTGGTTTAAACGAAAAAGTAAATATTGAGATTAAAGATTATAGGGACTTAAAAGATAAGTATAATTCTATTGCTTCAATTGAAATGATAGAAGCAGTAGGTCAGAATTATTTAGAGAGTTACTTTAAAACAATTAAAGATAATCTATCAAGTAATGGCAGTGCAGCTATTCAAGCAATTACGATCGACGACAATCTTTTTGATAGATATAAAAACAAACAAGACTTTATACAAAAATATATATTTCCTGGTGGATTTCTGCCAAACAAAGGAAGCATAAATAAATATGTATCAGATAATGGATTAACTATTAAGTCTTACGAGTCGTACGCTGACCATTATTCAGATACGTTAGCTTTATGGAGAAATGAGTTTGATAAGAAATGGCAATTAATTAAAAAACAAGGATTTGATACAACTTTTAAGAGGATGTGGGAGTTTTACCTGTCATATTGTGAGGCAGGATTTAAATCTAAAAATATAGATCTGATACAATTTTCAATACAAAACAAATAAGGGAAAGAATAATGCGCGACATAAAATTTATTAACTCTATTTTATTGATAATTTCATTATTCTTAATTACAAACTGCTCAAATAATAGCTCTATGAAACCTGAAGATTTTAAAGATAAAAAACCTAGATTAATTATTGAAGAATATTTATCCGGGAATGTAAAAGCTTGGGGTGTGTTACAGAATAGATCTGGAAAAGTTATAAGACAGTTTTCAGCAGATCTAGACGGAAAATGGGATGGAAATCAATTAATCCTTGATGAAAAATTTGATTGGGACGATGGTGAAATTCAAACAAGACAATGGCAAATAAAAAAAATTGATGAAAATAATTATGAAGGTACAGCTGGTGATGTTGTAGGTAAAGCTAGAGGATATTCGTATGGCCCTGCCTTTAAATTTGAATATGTTTTATTAGTACCTGTTAAAGGTAAACAAATGAAAATTACTTTCGACGATTGGATTTTTAAACAAGATGAGAGAGTTGCTATAAATAAAGCGACAATGACAAAATTTGGTTTTAAAGTAGCAGAATTGACTGTTGTTTTTGTTAAAGATTAATTTTTTTTTTGATACTTTGTCATTTTTCCTATTAAGCTAAAATACAATTTGCTAGGTAACAAGCTTAATAATTTAAGAAGTAAAGTTAACGACTTTGGAAAATGAATTTCGAAGTCATTTCCATTTATCAATCCATTATAAATTTTATCAGCTGCATATTCTGTAGTCTTAAGAAAAGGCATCTTAAAATCATTTTTATCTGTCATAGGTGTTTTTATAAAACCTGGAGATACTAAACAAACTCGTACATTTGATCTTCCAAAATCAAAATACAAACTTTCTGCTAAATTATTTAGAGCAGATTTTGAGGGGCCATAACCGGTTGAATTGGGGAGACCTCTGTAACCAGCAATAGAAGAAACTATAGTAATTATTCCACTTTTTCTATTTTTAAAATATTCTTCAACTGCTTTGATACTATTTAACGTTCCAAAGAAATTAATTTTAAAGACTTCTTCAATTTGCTCTACATCAATATCCTTTTCTTTTTTTGGATTCCATGTTCCTGTTGAAAAAAAACAAATATCAATTTCACCAAATCTATTTTTAATTTTCTCAAAAACCTCTTTACATTTTAATTTATCAGTCACATCTAATGGAAACGGACTTATATTTTCATGATTTTCTGAAATTTCATTTAGAAGTTTCTCACGTCTTGCTGAAATGGCAACATTCCAACCTTGATTAGCAAATTTTTTAGCAAGAGCCTTGCCAATTCCTGTGCTTCCACCTGTGATCCAAATTGTTTTTTTATTCATTGTTATAAGATGTATAATACTTATATGTTAAAAAATAAATTTTTATCATTCATTCTTTTTTTTATAATTACATTTTCAGCCTCATTTATTGGTGGTTTGGTGACAATTACTTTAAAAGAGCCATGGTATTCACAATTAATTAAATCCAATTTAAACCCACCTGACTGGGTATTTGCTCCTGTCTGGACAACATTATACTTAATGATGACACTAGCTATATGGTTTTTTTGGCATAGTAAAGATAAGGATATGAATACAATCTACATTTATTTAATTCATATAGTTTTTAATACAACTTGGAGTATCGTTTTTTTTGGATTGCACCAAATATTTTTAGCTTTGATAGTTTTAATAATTTTAATAGCTCTTATAATTACTTTGATAATAAGATTTAAACGTGTAAATTTTGTCAGCTATTATCTTATGATTCCATATTTACTTTGGTGTTGTTTTGCATTATTTCTGAATATTAACTTACTTATATTAAATTAATGAATGATGTTGTAATAATCGGTGGTGGAATAATAGGTGCAGCAACTGCTTATTTTTTATCAAAAGAGGGTAGGAAAGTTAAAGTAATAGAAAAAGATCCTACTTATAAAACAGCTTCTTTTCCATTGTCATTAGGTGGATTTAGAAGACAATTTTTTCAAAAAGAAAATATTTTATTGGGTAAATTTGCTAGAGAATTTATTTTTCAAATTCCTGAATTATTAAAAACTGAAAAAAATCCAAAACCCACTGCTAGCATGGTGACAAATGGTTATTTATTAATGTTTGGACCTGAGCATGCAGAGGAACAATACAAAGCTTTAGAAAATCATAAAGCTTGTGATGCCGGAACTAAAAATATTAAAGGTTCTGAGTTAAATAAATTTTTTCCATATATAAATAACGAAGGTATTGAAACAGCGACTTTTACTGACAATCAGAGTGAGGGATGGATTGATCCTTTCATGTTTCATAGTGCTTTAAAAAGTAAAGCGATTGATCTTGGTGCGGAGTTTGTTAAGGGTGAAGTTAAATCTCTTTCTGAAATAAATGCCAAAACAATTATTTCAGCAGCTGGATGTTGGACTAAAGAACTTTTAGAGGATATCCCTGTTGAACCTCAAAAGCATACTGTTTTCAGAGTAAAGTGTCCAAAACATATTCCTGAAATGCCATTAACAGGAGATTTAACCACAGGAGTTTATTGGAGACCTGAAGGTAAAGAGTACTTGGCAGGTTCACCAAAATCTGTCTTTGATGCCAATGATCTCGAGCCTGCTTGGGATGATTTTGAGGAACTTGTTTGGCCAGCTCTGGCTCATAGAATTCCTGCTATGGAAGAATTAAAATTAACTGGTGGATGGGCTGGATATTATGATTGTAATCGACTTGATAACAATGCAGTTGTTGGAAAACATCCAAAATTTGAAAATGTTTATTTAGCTACAGGGTTCACAGGAAGAGGATTAATGCAAGCCCCAGGAATCGGTAGAGCATTGACAGAATTGATTACCACGGGTGCATATCAATCAATTGATATTTCAAATATGGCTGTGGAGAGAGTTTTGGGCAAACAGGCAAGACATGAGCCTTACGTTTTATAAATTTGAATAATTATATGAAGTTACATATTGGTGGCAAAGAAGCAAAAGAGGGATGGAAAATTCTCAATATTCAAAAAAAAGAAAATGTTGATTTTGTTGGAGATATGTCAGATCTCTCGCAATTTAAAGATAATTCAATCGATGAAATATATGCCAGTCATGTTTTTGAGCATGTAAAATACATTGATGCAAAAAAAACCTTACTTGGTGTTCATAGAGTTTTAACCAAAGGTGGACAGTTTTATATTTCAGTTCCAGACATGAATGTCCTATTCAGGCAATTTTTAGAAAAAAAAAAAGAAATAAAAACTAAAATTCACATTATTAGAATGATTTTTGGAGGTCAAACTGACGAAAATGATTTTCATTATTTTGGTTGGGATTTTGAACTACTTGATAGTTTGTTAAAAAATGTAGGTTTTAAAGATATAGAAAAAGTAGAAAGACTTTCAATTTTTAACAACGATACAAGTGATTATGCTCCTTACGGAGAATTAATGAGTCTCAATTTAATCGCTAAAAAGTAATTACTAAGTTCCACAGAAAGTTTGATAATTCTCATTTGAGTCTGGCAGCTGGTATTTAGAAATATTTTTATACTCAGTATAAGGGTTATTTAAAATTTTTAAAAAATTAATTAAAGGCTCTAAATTTCCTTTACCAGCTTCTTTTAAGGTATTTTCAACAATATGATTTCTTGGAATTAGAAGAGGGTTTGTACCTCTCATTAAGTTTTTATGCTTTTCTTTAGAATTATCATGACTTAATGATCTTTCTTGCCACCTTTTTTTCCAGTTGATAAAATCATTACCTTCATAAATATTATCATCTTGAATTTTGAAGTTCATCAAGTTGCAAAATGTATTTGTATAATCAACTTTATTTTGATGCATCCACGTGAGTAAGTCTAAAATTAGGTACTTATCTTTTTCATCCGTACCAAGTAAGCCTAGCTTAGACCTCATCATATTTAACCACTTTTCTTCATATATTTTTTCAAAAGTATCGATTATTTCAGTTGCTAATTTTACAGATGTGTCTTGATCTTTATCGATCAAAGGTATCAAGCACTCAGCAAATCTTGAAAGATTCCATTTTGTTATTACAGGCTGATTGCAATAAGCATATCTTCCTAATTTGTCAATTGAACTAAATACAGTTTTTGGATCATAAATATCCATGAAAGCACAGGGTCCGTAGTCAATTGTTTCACCAGCTATACTCATATTATCTGTATTCATTACACCATGAATAAATCCAACTCTCATCCAATTGACAACTAAATCAATCTGTTTATCTAAAACAACTTTTAAAAGATCCAAGGCTTTATTTTTGGAATTTTGAATTTCCGGATAATGTCTTTTGATGACATATTCAAATAATGTTTCTAACTCATCTTTTTTATTTCTTGCCGCAATATACTGAAAAGTTCCTACTCTAATGTGACTTGATGCTACTCTAGTAAGTATAGCTCCCTCTAATTGTTTCTCTCTAATTACATTTTCTCCTGTTTTTGTGACCGCTAAACTTCGTGTTGTTGGAATATTTAAGGCATGCATTGCTTCACTTATTATATATTCTCTTAACATGGGCCCTAACGCTGCTCTTCCATCTCCATTTCTTGAAAAAGCAGTTTTTCCTGAGCCTTTAAATTGAATATCGTGTCTATGATTGTTTTTAGATACATGTTCTCCAATTAAAACTGCTCTACCATCACCAAGCATTGTAAAATGTCCAAATTGATGACCTGCATAAGCTTGAGCTATTGAATTACTATTTTTTGGCAATTCGTTTCCTGTAAATATGGCTGATAATTCAGGCTGACTTATTTCAGAAAAGTCTAAATTTAGATCTTTAGCTAAAGACTCATTTAATAAAATTAGTTTAGGATTTTTAACTTTTACTGGATTTATTTTTTCTCTAAACGGCTCGGGCAACTTGGAATATGTGTTATCAAAATTCCAATTGATATTATTTTTCATAAATTGTTACATTTTCCAAATTCTATTTAAAATCTCTTCTCTTCTACAAGCCTTTTTATATTTTAAATAATTTAAAAAATATACTTGATAATAATTTTGATGACGATCTTCAGCTATATAAAATTTTTCAAATTCTCTTATATAGGTAACAACTTTTTTATTAAATTTTTTTTCTAGTCTTTTAAAATCTTTTTCAATTAAATCTTTTTCCTTTTCATTTGTATAAAAAGCTGCAGATCTATAGCTATAGCCTTTGTCACAAAACTGACCATAAGGATCAAATGGATCTATGTTGAGCCAAAAATTTTTTAGTAATTCTTCGTAAGATATTAAACTTTTATCATAAATTACTTCTACAACTTCAAGGTGACCTGTATTTCCATAAGTAACTTCTTTATAGGTTGGATTTTCAGTTTTTCCACCAGAGTATCCTGAAATCACTTTCTCAACACCTTTTAATTTTTCAAAAGACTCTTCCATACACCAGAAACAGCCACCAGCAAAATATGCTTTACTTTTTTCAGATGCTAGTACTGAATTTGTAATTATTAAGTTAAAAAATATAAGTAATAAAAGCCTCATGATTAAAAATTTATACAAAAATTGGGAATTGTGTCTATATTATTAAAGGTAGCTACTTTGAGTAGCTTACCTTTAATAATTAAAAGAATTATTTATTTTTTCTTATATTTAGCTGCCTCTTCAGAACCACCTGTGGCAGATCCTTTACTATATGAGTGAGCACCCATTCCAGCTAATTGTCCATCTTTGACGATAAGATATTGATCTCTAATTTCTTTTCCTTCAAAGAAACATTCTAAGATTTCTCTTACACCATCAGCATATCTTGTTTGAGCTGACAAAGATGTTCCAGAAGTGTGAGGTGTCATTCCATGGTTAGGCATTGTTCTCCATACATGATCATTTGGAGCTGGCTGTGGAAACCAAACGTCTCCAGCATAACCACTTAGTTGACCACTCTCTAATGCTTTTGCAATTGCTTCACGATTACAAATTTTACCTCTTGCAGTGTTTACTATATAAGCACCTTTTTTCATTTTGCTTATCATTGCATCGTCAAATAAATTCTCAGTCTCAGGATGGAGTGGACAATTTATTGTCACGACATCACAAACTTTAACCATAGACTCTACTGAATCATGAAATGTTAAGTTTAATTCTTTTTCAACACTATCTGGTAATTTATGTCTATCAAAATAATGTAAGTGTACATCAAATGGTTTCATTTTTCTTAATGCATCTAAACCGATACGGCCAGCAGCAACAGTTCCAATGTGCATACCTTCAACATCATAAGATCTTTGCACAGCATCTGCTATGTTCCATCCACCTTCATTAACAATTCTGTGTTGGTTGTGATAGTCTCTTACCATTGATACAATCATCATTACGATGTGTTCAGCAACAGATCTTGAATTACAAAAAGTTACCTCAACTACATCAATTTTATTATCCATAGCTGCTTGTAAGTCCACGTGATCAGAGCCAATTCCGGCTGTAATAGCCATTTTTAAGTTTTTAGCTTTAGCAATTCTTTCTTTAGTTAAGTAATAAGGAAAAAAAGGTTGAGAAATTACTATATCAGCGTCAACGATATGCTTATCAGCCTCACATCCATCTCCATCTTTACTATTAGTAACTACCAACTCATGTCCATTACTTTCTAAAAATTTTCTTAATCCTAATTCTCCTGAAACACATCCTAATAATTCTCCAGGATTAAAATCTCTTCCTTTCGGTGAAGGCAGAGTCATTCCATCTGGATATTTTTCAAGTTTAGGAAGATCTTTAAGTGGATATGACTTTGGCATTCCTCCTTTTGGATCATCATATAATACACATAATATTTTCATTTATTCTCCTGCGTTACTTTCGATCATTAATTTATTTTGGAACATCTAACATTATTTTAATGTCGCTAGCAAACAAATTATTTTGATTTTGGGTAACTCTTTTTAAGTATAAATCTATTAATTATGATGGCAAAAATCAGAATAATTATTGATCCTGAAATTATTGGGCTCAATAAATAGTCTAATGAGACACTACCCATTATAACTATAATTGGATTTCCACCTGCGGGCGGATGGGTTACATTTAACAATATCATCAGACCCACTCCAAATCCAACCGCTAATGGTATAATTATAAATAATGGTAAAGGAATTAAATATAAAAAAAACATTCCCACAATTGCAGTTACAAGATGTCCAAAAAAAACATTTTTGGGTTGGGCAAACGGGCTTTCTGGATAACCATATAAAAGAACCATTGATGATCCAAAAGATGCAATAAGAAAAATGCCAAATTCAGTTTTATAAGTTAACAAAGTTAAAATACCTATTGTGATAATTGAAAATAATCCTGCTATGAAAGATTGTCTAAAATTACCCATAAGATTATTTTGATACTATTTTTTTCATAGTTTTAAAAGGTAATAAAATACATTCTTTATGAGAGAGATTTTTATCATTAAATATTTTGTTAAGAATTTTCCATTTTTTTTCTATATTTTCAACATTTCCCTCAAAATAATGTTTTGCATCATCACACAATTCATTAATTTTAGATTTATTTTCATTAATTGAAATTTTTGAAAGTAAGCTTGCTGAGGCTTGACAATAAATACAGGACTTACCTTGATAGCCAAAATCAATAATTTTATTTTTTTTTATAATCAAATCTATTTGCATCTCATCACCACACAAGGAATTTTTCAATTTTGAGTGGTGTGTATAGTTTTTGATACTTTTGTTATTGTTGGTATTAGAAGCTATTTTAAGAATATCCAAATTCATATTATTTTATTATATTAATACCAATACTTTGTATAATAATTTAATTTATGTTGTAGTACTAATCAATTAGATCTAAATATTCGATTATGGTTGAACTTAGAAATGAAAAAATAGCTGTACCAGTAGTTTTATTTGCAGGGATACTTTGGTCGTTTGGTCCCTTGGTAGTGAGATATATGAATGATCCTCATATGGTTCCTTGGCAATATATTTTTGGTAGAGGTTTAACAATTTTTATTATTTTAAATTTATATTTGTATTTTGAAGAGGGAATTAATTTTTACAAAAATTACAAAAAAGTAGGTAAATCAGGAATCGTCGGTGGCATGGGTCTTGGTGTTGCAATGATTTCATTTATTTATTCAATTACAAATACTACTGCAGCAATTACTTTATTATGTTTAGCTGCAATGCCTTTTTTTACTGCATTATTAGCTTTTTTATTTTTAAAAGAAAAAATTTCTCTAAATGTCTGGATATCAATGCTTATGGCAACTGTGGGTATTATAATCATGGCTGTTGGTAATACTGAAAAAAATTCTTTAATAGGTTTTGTTTTTGGACTTACATCATCAATAGGATTTTCAATTTTTTCAGTCACTTTAAGATGGAGAAAAGAAACTCCCAAATTTACAACAGTCGCTGTTGCAGGTTTATTTTGTTTTATAATTGCTACGATTATGATTTTGGTTAATAAACAAACTTTTTTTGCCTCAAGTTATAATAGTGCAATGTTTTCTCTCCATGGAGTATTAGTGTGTTTAGGTCTTATTTTATATTCGATAGGATCCAAAGCAATCCAAGCTGCAGAATTAACATTATTGTCTCTGACGGAGGTTATTGGAGGAATTTTTTGGGTATGGTTACCATTATTTGGAATTAATGAAATCCCGTCAACGAATACTATAGTTGGTGGCTTTTTTCTTTTTGTATCAATTATTTATTATAGCCTTATCATGAGGTGGAATAAGAGATACATCGCACTAAATTAAATTTAATGAATAAAAACAAAGTTATTGTAAATAGTTGGAATGAGTGGGATCCATTAAAACATGTAATTGTTGGAAGGGCAGATGGTGTATGTATTCCAGCTCCTGAACCTGCACTTGATGCTAAAGTTCCTGAGGACTCTGATATGAAAGGTAAGTTTGGTCCGAGAACAAAAGATACAATAGATAAAGCTAATCAATTGTTAAATGATTTTTCAGAAATGTTATCTAAGCGTGGAATAAAAGTAGATAGACCAACACCAATTGATTTTAATCAAAATATTTCAACTCCTGACTGGAAAGTTGAAACTATGTTTGGCTGTATGCCTCCAAGAGATGTTTTGTTGACTGTGGGTAATGAAATTTTAGAAGCTACTATGAGTTATAGATGCAGATGGTTTGAATATCTTTGTTATCGACCTTTATTAAAAGAATATTATAATTTAGACCCAAACATGAGGCATGAGTCTGCTCCTAAACCAAGATTGACTGATGCAGATTATAGAGAAGATTATTTGTCAGATAAAATAGGAATTGAAAAAAGATTAAAGTGGACTGAAGATAAATTTTTTGTAACAACTGAGGAGGAACCTTTGTTTGATGCAGCAGATATACTTCGATTTGGAAAAGATTTAATTGTACAGCATGGTTTTACAACAAATTTAAAAGGTATTGATTGGCTAAGAAGACATTTTAAAGATCATAGAATACATGCAGTAAACTTTCCGGGTGATCCATACCCAATTCATATAGATGCAACCTTTACTCCTATAAAAGAAGGATTAATTATAAACAATCCCCAAAGAAAATTACCTAAAGAACAAAGAAAATTATTTGAAAATAATGGTTGGGAAATTATAGATGCTGCACAACCAGCTCATAACGAACCACCACCACTCTGTTATTCATCTGTTTGGCTTTCTATGAATGTTTTGGTATTAGACCCGAAGACAGTTTGTGTTGAGAAAAGTGAAAAATATCAAGCAGAGCAACTCGATAAACTAGGTATGGAAGTAATTCCAGTAGATTTAA
>CACPDT010000009.1 GCA_902632665.1 uncultured Pelagibacteraceae bacterium
CGTCAGAAGAAAATGTTATACTTTTAAATTGTAAATATTTATTACGATATAGATTAATAAAATTTATTTTTTTTTTTTCAAAAAAACAATTTAGTGATTCAATTTGATATTTTATTTTATAGTTTGGTACTAAAAGGAACTTTAACTCATCTTTTCTTAAAAAATCTTCTAAAATCAATAATCTTGGTAAAACATCAATCAACCAATGATAATAATTATTTGCTGAATCTCTTCCTGAAACAATTGAGACAACATTAAAATTTTTTTTCTTTAAGAACTTTGTAATTCCACACTTTATAATATTTGTATTTTTTTTTAATTTTTTTGTATCCTTTGAGAAATTTTTCAATATCAAATTTTCTTTAATATAAAAATATCTCCCCTCTGACGAGTCTAAATATATTTTGCCATTGTCAATTTTGAAAATTTTATATTTTTTTCTCCCAAATTTCTTTATCTTAATAAAAAAATTTTCTTTGCGACCTGAAAAGTGAAAGTTTCCATTAATAAAAAAAAATATATTTTTTAAAAAGAAAGAATAAATCTGTTTTAGAAAGTTAAATTTTTTTTCTTTTTTCAATTTCAATATTAAATTAAAGCTTGTTTGATAGATAATTTAACTTTTCCTCTATCGAAACCAATAACTTTAACTTTTACTTCGTCACCTTCTTTCACTACATCAGTAACTTTAGCTACTCTTTTATCTGCAAGTTCTGAAATATGAACAAGTCCATCTTGTTTTCCTAAAAAATTAACAAATGCACCAAACTCCATAATCTTCATAACTTTGCCTGAATATATTTTATTCAATTCAGCTTTAGCTGTTATGTCTTTAATCATTTGCAAGGCGATGTTTCTAGACTCTTCGTCTGGAGCAGCAACTGTTACAACTCCTTCATCATTTACATCTACTTTGGCACTTGATTTTTCAACAATCTCCCTGATTGTTGCACCACCTTTTCCAATTACAGCAGCAATGTCTTTCTTGTCGACATTAATTTTTTCCATTTTTGGAGTATGTTTTCCAACGTCAGATCTGGATGCTGATAATGCTTTATTCATTTCTCCTAAAATATGAACTCTGCCATCTTTAGCTTGACTCAATGCTTGCTCCATAATTTCAAAAGTAATACCAGTAATTTTAATATCCATTTGTAATGAAGTAATTCCATCTTTAGTTCCAGCAACTTTAAAGTCCATATCACCTAGATGATCCTCATCACCTAAAATATCTGATAATACGCTAAAATCATTACCCTCTTTTATTAGACCCATTGCTATACCTGCAACTGGTTCTTTAATCGGCACACCAGCGTCCATAAGTGCTAATGACGTTCCACAAACAGTAGCCATTGATGAAGAACCATTAGACTCTGTTATTTCCGATACCACTCTAAAAGTATAGGGAAACGATTCTTTTGAAGGTAATGAAGAGTGAATTGCTCTCCACGCTAATTTGCCATGACCTATCTCTCTTCTTCCAGTTCCTATTCTACCTGTCTCACCAACAGAAAAAGGTGGAAAATTATAATGAAGCATAAACCTTTCTCTTTGTAATCCGTCTAAGCTCTCAATTCTCTGTTCATCATCAGATGTGCCTAAAGTGGCTGTTACAATTGCTTGCGTTTCTCCCCTGGTAAATAAAGCAGAGCCATGTGTTCTTGGTAAAATACCAACCTCACATGAGATTGGCCTAACATCAGATAAACCTCTACCATCAATTCTATTTTTATTTTTTAAAATGTCAGTTCTGACAATTTTTTTTTCAAGATTTTTTAATTCAGAATTTACATCAAGATCAGTATAGTTATCATTTTCCTCATAAAGTTTTTTTGCTTTATCAGTAATTTCTGAAATTTGATTTGATCTGTCTTGTTTGTCTCTTGTAGCAAATGCTTTTTCAAGATCTTCTGTAAAAGTTTCCTCAAGTTTTTTCTTTATCTCAGATAAATCTTTCTTTTCAACAGTCCATTCAGATTTTCTACATTCTTTAGCCAGTTCCTCTATCATTTCAATCACAGGAACAAAACCCTCATGACCAAATTTTACTGCATTTAACATCTCTTCCTCCGTCAATCCACTCGCTTCAGACTCAACCATAAGCACAGCATCTTTTGTACCAGCAACAACTAAATCTAACTTTGATTTTTCAAGTTCAGTTTTTGATGGATTTAAAATATATTTATCATCAACAAATCCAACTCTAGAAGCTCCAACAGGACCCATAAATGGCATTCCTGATATAGCTAAAGCTGCAGATGATGCAATAATTGACAAAATGTCCGCTTCATTTTCTTTATCATAAGAAATTACAGTTGGTAACAACTGAACTTCGTTTTTAAATTCATCAGGAAACAGTGGTCTAATCGGTCTATCAATTAATCTTGAGATTAATGTTTCACTTTCGGTTGGTCTTGCCTCTCTTTTAAAATATCCCCCAGGAATTTTTCCCGCTGCATAATATTTTTCCTGATAATTAACAGATAATGGAAAGTAATCCATGTCTGGATTTACTTTTTTTGCTCCAACGACTGTTGATAAAACTACTGTTTCCCCGCATGTTGCGATGATTGCTCCGTCGGCCTGTCTTGCTACTTTACCTGTTTCTAAACTTATCTTTTTACCTGCTACTTCAACTTCCTTCTTGTATACTTTAAACATTTCATTTCCATTTCGTTTCGTTCGTTTCTTTCTATTTCGTTCTATCTACCTTAATCCTTATTTTCTCAAATTCAATTTCGACAAGACATTCTTGTAAGAATCTACCTTGTTTCTTTTAAGATAATCTAACAATTTTTTTCTTCTATTAACCGCTCTCAATAATCCAACAGATGAATGTTTATCTTTTTTGAATTGCTTAATATGTTTTGAGAGCGTTTCAATTTTTTCTGTTAACAAAGCAATTTGGATTTCTGATGATCCAGTATCTTTTTCATGCATTGCTAATTCTTGGGTTTTTTTGCTCATATTTGCTGTTTCCTATTTATTTGTTTGTTTAATCAGATTTTCTATTTTTTCTGCATACTCGAAAGACTCATCTTTTCTAAAAAGTAATTTTGGTAAAAATTTCATTACTACTTTTTGAGATAAAATTTTTCTAATTAAGAATGAGTATTCTTTCAAAGTATTAATAGTTTCTTCCGCATTTTTTCCTCCAAGCGGAAGAACATATGCTTTTGCTATTTTCAAATCTTGACTCATTCTGACCTCAGTTACTGTTATCGTATTTGTTTCTAAATTCGGAACCTTAGCTTCATTTCTGATAAAAATCATGCTCAAAGATTGTTTAATCATTTCACCAACTCTTAATTGTCTTTGTGAAATTGGTTTTCCTATTCTATCTGCCATTATATTGTCCTCTCTTTAGATGTAACACTAAAAGCCTCTATTGTATCGTTTTTTTGAAAATCCATATAATCTTTAAGTGAAATTCCGCATTCTTGACCATTGTTGACCTGTTTTACCTGATTTTTTTCTCTAAATAAACTTCCAACTTTTCCAGTAAAAATAATTGAACCATCTCTAATTACTCTTACATCTGAATTGCTATTAATTTCTCCCTCAGTTATTTTTGATCCAGCAACCTTACCAGCTCCTGACACTTTAAAAATTTCTAAAATTTTTGCAGTCCCTATTACTTTTTCTTCCACATCAGGAGTCAATAATCCAGACATTCTTTTTTTTACAAAATCTAAAACTTCATAAATAATATTGTATGATGAAATATCTATTTTTTCATTTTCAGCAAGTTTTTTAGCTTCTTTGCTTGGCTTTACATTAAATGCTATCAAAACTGCATTTGAAGCCTTTGCCAAAGTCACATCAGTCTCTGTTACCATTCCAATATCTGCCAAAATTATTTTTGGTTTTACCTCATCATGCTTAATTTGACTGACAGCACTTTTTATTGCCTCTGAGGATCCATGAACATCTGATTTAATTATAAGGTTTAATTCTTCAGTGGACTTATTAGAAAATGCAGACTCCTGAGTGGCAAATGTCAGGGGATTTTTACCATCTTTGCTCTCTTGAGCTCTATTTTCACTTAAAGTTTTAGCCTCTTTCTCGTTATCTAAAACTATAAAATCATCTCCAGCTCTTGCAGCACCATTTATTCCAAGTATTTCCACTGGAGAGGATGGTAGAGCTTCATCAATATTTTTCCCTTTATCGTTGATAATGGCTCGGATTTTTCCCCATTTAAGACCACTTACAAAAAAATCTCCTTTTTTCAAAGTTCCAGTAGTTACAATTATTGTTGCGACCGGTCCCCTTCCAATGTCAATTTTTGATTCTAAAACAACTCCTGTTGCTTTTGACTCAAAATCAGTTTTAAGATCTAGAATCTCAGCTTGAAGAATGATAGCATCAATAAGTTTATCTAAGTTTGATTTATTTTTTGCTGATATCTCTACCATCAAAGTGTCCCCTGATAAATCTTCAGCTATTAATTCATGCTCAAGTAATTGATTTTTAATTTTTTGGGGATCAGCCTCTGTTAAATCACATTTATTAATTGCTACAACTATTGGTACATTTGCAGCCTTTGCATGTTTTATTGACTCGATTGTTTGTGGCTTAACACCATCATCAGCCGCAACAACAAGAACAACAATATCTGTAAGCTTTGATCCTCTTGCTCTCATTTCAGTAAAAGCTGCATGGCCTGGTGTATCAATAAATGTTAATTTATTAGACTGATGGTCAATTTGATAAGCGCCAATGTGTTGGGTAATTCCACCAAACTCTCCTGATACCACATTTGCACTTCTCAAAACGTCTAGAACTGAAGTTTTACCATGATCTACATGACCCATAACTGTGATTATTGGTGGTCTATTCTTTAAATTTTCAGTCCTAGAGGCTTTAATTTTTTGAATTATCTCCTCTGCTTTTTCCTCTCGAATTGGATTATGACCGAATTCTTTAACTAAATATTCTGCGGTATCAGCTGCTAGATTTTGGTTTATAGTTACTGTTACTCCCATCCCAAACATATGTTTAATTATATTACTAGATTGTTCTGCCATTCTATTTGCAAGTTCTCTTACAGTAATTACTTCTGGGATATTTATATCTCTTTTAACTGGCTTTAAATTTTCTTGAACTTCCTCTTTGGTTAAACTTCTATTTTCTTTTTGTCTTGCCCTTTTGACAGAAGCTAAACTTCTTTCTCTAGCTTCAATTTGATCACTCAAAGCTCTAGAAACTGTTAATTTTAACTCCCTTTTTTTTGTATTAGATTTTATCGTTTTTTTATTTTTATTCTCATTTTCCTCTTTAAGTCTTTTAGTGGCTCTTTGCTCAGCTAATTTACGTCTTTCAAAATCACTTGTTATAGGAGATGCCTTGGGAATATAATTTGGTTTACTAAAATTTCCTTTATTGCTTGTAAATTTATTTTTGACCTTTAATTGGCTTGATTGAACTGAACCACCTTTACCGGTAAGTCTACCGGTTTGTTTTTCGATTATTACAGAATTCTTTCCAAGATTTTTTGCTTTATCTATATTTTTAATAGATTTTTTGGCTATGCCACCTGATATTGTTAATTTTGTTTTTTTTTCCATAGCTCATCTCTCAATCTTCATAAATAATTTTTCTTGCAGACATAATAAGTTCATCTGCTTCCTCTTTTGATAAAGCAAAATCTTCCAAATAACCTTGAATTTTTACTCTTTCACCTTTTACCACATCATATCCACCGGTTAGCTCATCTGATGCAAGATCTGCAAAATCTTGGAGTGTAAGGATTTTTTGATCACCTAGAGTGACCAACATTCCAGGAGTTAAACCTTTTAAATTTATTAGTCCGTCATCCAAGCCCAGTTCTTTAATCCTTTGAGAAATATCCTCTTGATCTTTTTGATGAAACTCTTTTGCTCTTTCTATAAGAGCTTTTGCAGTTTCTTCCTCTATACCCTCAATTTTTAACAAATTTTCTGCTGAGCTGTCTTTTATATCGTCAATGGTAGAATAACCCTCAGCCACAAGAAGTTGTCCAAGTGTTTCATCTAGCTCTAAATTCTTTACAAAATTTTCTGTTTTCTCCTTAAACTCTAATTGTCTTCTTTCCGAGTCTTCTGCATCTGTCATAATATTTATTTCAAAATTCAGTAATTTTGTAGCAAGCCTTACATTTTGTCCTCTTCTCCCGATAGCTTTACTTAAATTTTCCTCAGTAAGTATCACATCTAATTTTTTTCTTTCTAAATCTACATTTACTCTTTGCACTTCAGCTGGAGATAAAGCATTAGATACTAATATTGCAGGATCCTCAGACCAATTTACAATATCAATTTTTTCACCTTGTAATTCATTTACAACAGCTTGAACTCTCGATCCTCTCATTCCCACACATGCTCCAACTGGATCTAATGATGTATCAACTGCTTTAACACAAATTTTTGCTCTACTTCCTGGATCTCTGGAAGATGATTTAATTTCAATCAGACCATCATAAATTTCAGGGACTTCTTGAACGAAAAGTTTTTCCATAAACTTTGGGTGAGCTCTTGATAAAAAAATTTGTTGACCACGAGGCTCTCGCCTCACATCAAAACAGTAAGCTTTAATTCTATCTCCAGCTTTTATATTCTCTCGTGGTATAATTTCATTTTTCTGAATTATTGCTTCGGTTCTTCCAAGATCTACAATCACATTTCCAAACTCTAATCTTTTAACTATTCCGCTTAAAATCGAGTCTTTTTTATCAATAAAATCATTAAATTGTCTTTCTCTCTCTGCCTCTCTAACATTAAAATTAATTACTTGTTTAGCTGTTTGGGCAGCTATTCTTCCAAAATCAAATGAAGGGAGTGGTTGTAAAACTTCATCTCCTATTACTTTGTCTTTATTAGTCTCATTCAATGTAATTGCATCCTCTAATTTTATCTCAGTATTTGTATTTTCTGGATTTTCTGTGACTATCAATTTTCTAAAAATTTCAATATCGCCGTTATCTCTATTAATCATTACTTTAATCTCATTATCCTGGCCAAATTTAGATTTTGCTGCTTTAGCAATTCCAGTTTCCATTGAGCTAATAATAAGTTCTTTATCGATTGATTTTTCTAAAGCTACTGCCTCTGCAATTCTCAATAATTCAAGTTTATCTGCTCTTTTATTTAACATAATTTTGTTTACTCCAAAAAAAAATGGGCCAAAGCCCATTTTGATAATTCAACAATGTAAATGAATATATAAAAGTTTTTTTTTATTTTTCAATAAAAACTATTTTAAGAAAATGTCAGATTTATTGGTATTTTCCCAAGAAAAAGCACCTTCTTTATCTGGCTCTCTTCCAAAATGCCCATATGCAGATGTTTTTTCATATATAGGTTTGTTAAGCCCTAACATCTCTCTTATTCCTCTTGGGCTAAGATCAAAACTTTCTTTAATCTTATCTTCAACAAATTTATTTTTATCTAAATCATTATCAAAAAGATTCACGTAAATAGATAAGGGTTTTGAAACACCGATTGCATAGGCCAATTGAATCAAACATTTATCAGCAATTTTCGATGCAACAACATTTTTGGCGATATATCTGGCTGCATAAGCTGCAGACCTGTCAACTTTAGTTGGATCTTTTCCAGAGAAAGCTCCTCCACCATGTGGAGCAGCACCACCATAAGTATCTACAATAATTTTTCTACCTGTTAGGCCGCAATCACCATCAGGACCTCCTATTACAAAATTTCCAGTTGGATTTACATAAAATTCATCTTCATTAAAACCCTCCAAAAAATTTTTTGGTATGGAATTTATCAAATATGGTCTCAATAATTCCCTAACATGTTCTTGGTTAACATTCGAAGTATGCTGAGAAGATATCACAACTGATTTAACTTTTGACGGTTTACCATTTTCGTATTCAAAGGTTACCTGGCTTTTAGAGTCTGGTTCTATATTTTTTAATCTACCTGATTTTCTATCTTCTGCCATTAACCTTAAAATTTTATGGGAAAAATGAATCGGTGCTGGCATTAAAACATCAGTTTCATTACAGGCATAACCAAACATAATACCTTGATCTCCTGCACCCTCATCTTTATTTCCTGAAGAGTCTACACCCATAGCAATGTCACTTGATTGTGAGTGAAGATGACTTTCTATTTTTGTAGCTTCTTTCCAAGTAAAACCATCTTGATCATATCCAATATCTTTAATGCATTCTCTTACCTTATTGATTAAATCAACTTTTTTAATTTCTGGTCCTCTAACCTCACCAGCTAATACAACTTTATTGGTTGTTGTGAGGGTTTCACATGCAACTCTCGAATATGGATCGTTAGATAAATAAGTGTCTACTACCATGTCAGATATCCTATCCGACACTTTATCTGGATGACCCTCTGAAACAGACTCACTTGTAAAAAGAAAATTTTTTAAATTACTCATTTTTGACCCTATTAAATGAAAAAGTTAAAACAATATACAATAAAATTAATGTAAAAAATATGTAATTTCCATATTTAGAAAACAATGTTGGTTTAAAATCTCTTATACCTTCAAGATCGATGTAACCTGAAACTCCATAATCTATTTTATTCTCAATATAACCTAATGGATTTATAATTGCTGCCATCCCGTTGTTTGATGATCTAATTATATACTTTCCATTTTCGACTGCTCTAAATTTACTATGGATAAAATGTTGTTTGGGTCCAATGGATTTACCAAACCATCCATCTTCTGAAATATTCAATATAAAATCAAAATCAAAATCTTTAGTCAAATTTCCACTATATATAATTTCATAACAAATTAACGGCAAAAAATTTAGTTGTTTAAGATCATCTTTGATTTTAATAATTTGCCTTTCAACACCCTTGTCAAATGATCCAATATTATTTGTGATTGTTTTTAAACCGAATTTGTTAAGAATATTTTCAATAGGAACAAATTCACCAAAGGGTACAAGTTTAATTTTGTTATAACTATCAATTAAATTTAATTTACTATCAAATATTGAAAATGAATTATAATAATTATAATCATTGTCCACATTTTTTCTGCTTTTTATTCCTAAACCAATTAAGTGATTTTTACTAAAATATTTTTCAAATATGTCATTATATAAATCTAATTGATCTTCATAAGTGTTGGGTATTATTCCCTCTGGCCATACAAAAAATGTCTTTTTTTCTTCAATGGGTGAACTTATTGAAATTAGCTCATTAATCACACTCTCTGCATTAATGTTTTTATAGTACCTATCTAAAGTTATATTTGCTCCAATTACTCTAATTGCAAAAGGAAGTTCTTTTTTTTCACTATTATAAAAATTTTTTTTTAAAAATTCTCCGTATGAAAAAAAAGTAATAGGTAATAGCAACAAAAATATACATACAACCACCTCTTTTTTTGACTTTCTAAATATTAAAAGTGCTGGGGCTGTAAAAAAACTTATTACCATTAAATTCAGTGAGTAAGTTCCGATTATTGACAAAATACTCAAGAAACCAGAAACTTCAGAAAAACTATAAACTATTAAGTTCCAAGGGAACCCGGTTAAAATTATTCCTCTAATAAACTCTGTTAAACCAAACAAAAGAGAAAATAGAAAAAAAGCACTTAATATATTTTTTGGTTTATATAGATGAAAAATTGCGGCACATATTGCATAAAATAAGCTTAAAAATGCTGGGATGAGAATTAAAGATATGGGAATTAAAAAGTGAAAATTTTGATCAAAACTTAAAGATATAGTTATCCAATATAAACTGGAAAAAAAATAACTAAAACCAAACAACCATCCATAATAAAAGAATTTTTTTATTTCTTGTTTTAATCTTTGAAATAAAAAAATAAAAAAAATACTAAATGTAAAAAAATTTATAAAAAAAAAATTATATGGAGGTAGACTTAAGGAAGTTAAGCTTCCTAAAAAGATTATCAATAGTGTCTCAAATATAAAATTTTTTTTCAATTTAAAATGGAAGTTTTTGGTATAAATTTAAAAATTTCTTTTTCTTCATTTAACATTTTTTTATAATCTTTAATTTTTTTATGATCATGACCTAATAAATGTAAAAAACCATGTATAAAAATTTTTATTGTTTTAATTTTAAATTCATTATTATCTAAATTTTTTGGCTTATTCATATAATCAAAACTTATAATTATGTCACCAAGATAATTTTCTTTTGATTTTTTTTGTTTTTTATTAAATGGAAAAGAAAGTACGTCAGTATGTTTATTCTTATTTCTAAATTTTTTATTTAAAATTTTTATTTCTTTATTATTTGATAGTAGAAGCGTTAAATAGATTTTTTTATTAAGAAATCTATATTTTTTTGGAAAATGTTTACAAATTTTATTAAAAAATAATTCTTTTTTTTTTATTTTTTTTGACCAAGAATTTTCGTCAGAAAGCACATTAACTTTGATCATTATTGTTGTACGCTTTCACAATTTTTGAAACTAAAGGATGCCTAACAACATCTGAGTGATCAAAGTTTATAACTGCAATCTCGCTCAAATGCGATAATATCTTTTTTGATCTTTCTAAACCTGACATTTTTTTATTAGGTAAATCTATTTGAGTTGGGTCACCATTTACAACTATTTTTGAATTTTCACCTATCCTAGTAAGAAACATTTTTATTTGTGTATCAGTCGCATTTTGAGCCTCATCTAAAATTGCAAAAGAATTTTTTAATGTTCTTCCTCTCATAAAAGCAAGGGGTGCAATTTCAATATCACCAATTTCTATCATTCTCTGTATCTTTTCAAAATGAAACAGGTCATACAATGAGTCATATAAAGGACGTAGATATGGATCAACTTTCTCTTTCATATCTCCTGGCAGGAATCCTAGTCTCTCACCTGCTTCAACCGCAGGTCTAGAAAGTATAATCCTCTCTATTTTTTTTTCTAACAACATTGTTAACCCTACAGCAACAGCAAGAAAGGTTTTTCCTGTACCAGCGGGTCCAGCTGATATTATTATTTCATTTTGTCTCAGCGCTCTTACATATTCTTTTTGTTTTTCTGATCTTGGAATTATAGATTTTTTTGGAGTTTTGATTATATCAGTAACGTTGGTATTTTTTACTTTTTCATTTATCATAAATTGATCAACTGAGGATAAAATATCTTTTTGTTCTATACTACCATTATTTTTGAATTGATTTGCTAAAAATTGAATTGCATTTTTTAAAATTTCATTTTTTTCTGGAGTTGATTTTATTAAGATTGAATTTCCTCTAGAATAAATACTTGATTCAGTTATTTTTTCTAACTCTTTCAAATTTTGATTAAATTCACCAACCACCCCCATAAGTAGATCATTCTCGTTAAAAATAACGCTAATGGAGTTATTTTCTGAATAAACAAATTTAAGTGATGAATTAATATTTTTTTTAATAGTAATGCTCAAAATTATGCCACTTTTTGTTCTGAATTACCTAAACTTTTACCAAACAACGTATTTCGATTGCTTCGATTTATTTTTACTTTTACTACATTTCCCATATCTAAATCATTACCATCAAAGATAACTGAGGTCATGTATTCTGATCGACCAAAAAACTTGGTTCCGCCATCTATTTTATTTTCCACTAAAACATCTACTTCTTTACCCTCGAGTGATTTATTCATATTAATTTGATTAGTGAATAATTGTTTTTGAACTTTTTCTAATCTTATGAGAGAAATCTTGTTATCGATTAACTTAAAATTTGCTGCAGTTGTTCCAGGCCTTGGGCTAAATATGAAAGAAAAAGAATTTATAAATTCAATTTTTTTAATCAAATCACAAGTTTCATTAAAGTCTTCCTCATTCTCACCTGGATAAGCGATTATAAAGTCACTTGAAAATTTTATCTTTGGATTAACTTTTTTAAGTTTTTCATAAGTTTCTATATATTCACTTATTAAGTGTTTTCTATTCATTAACTTTAGTACTTTATCTGATCCACTCTGAATAGGTAGGTGAACTAAAGGCATTAATTTCTTGGAGATACCATACACGTTGATAAGATCATCTGTCATGTCGCTAGGATGAGAAGTTGTGTATCTAATTCTTTTTATTCCATTTAACTTTTCTATTCTTAAGATTAAATCTGACAATCTATAATTCTTATAATTATAGGCATTAACATTTTGACCTAATAGTGTAATTTCGCGAACTCCATTTTCTGATAAATCTGCCGCTTCCTCTAATATTTTTTTGAATGGTCTTGAATATTCTGGACCTCTTGTAAATGGTACAACGCAGAAATGACAAAATTTATCACAGCCTTCTTGAATAGTTAAAAATGATGAAATTTTTTTTGATGAATTCTTAATATTATCTAAATAATCAAATTTTGTAATAGCATCAAATTCAGTTTCATCTATTTTTTTTTGTTTAACTAAAAATTGCTCAATTTTATCATTAATTTTATGATAAGCCTGCGGTCCAATAACAATATCAATGTATGGCTCTCTTTTAATCATTTCCTCATTCTCAGCTTGAGCAACACATCCAGCAACTATCACAATTGGCTTTTTTCGTGATCTAAAATTTTTTTTAACTCTTCCAATCTCATGATAAACTTTTTCTTTAGCTTTATCTCGAATATGGCAAGTATTGAGCAAATAACAATTGGACTCTTCTAGATTTTCTGTTTTTACAAAACCTATTTCTCTCACAGTATCGAATATTCTATTAGTATCATATTCGTTCATTTGACAACCGAATGTTTTGATAAATATCTTTTTATTCATCTTTTGAGTCTACTTTAACACCATATAACTCAAGTTTGTGATCTACTAACTTATAACCATATTTTTTAGCTACTTTTTTTTGCAAATCTTCAATTTCTTCATCCACAAATTCAATTATTTCACCAGATTTTATATCAATCAAATGATCGTGATGACTTTCTATCATTGCTTCATATCTAGCCTTGCCACCTTTAAAATCATGTTTGGTTAAAATTCCTGCTTCTTCAAAAAGCTTAACAGTTCTATAAACTGTAGCTATGCTTATTTTCGGATCGATTTTTGATACACGATTATATAACTCATCAACGTCTGGATGATCAGATTCACCGTAAGCAGCTTTTGACTCAGAAATTACCTTAGCAATAATTCGCCTCTGTTCAGTTAACTTTACCCCTTTAGATAAACATTGTTGTTCAATTGTATCTGACATAATTGATTTTAACTCAAATAAATAGGATTAATCAAATTTTTTTCAACTTTCAATTTATCGCAAAGTATTGGAATATTTTCATATTTAACCTCATTTTTTTCACTAAAATCCTCAAAACTAAAACAATAATAATCAATTTTATTGGTTAAATGAAAAGCTTTAACAACTGATAAAGAATTTCTTATACCCGCAAAACTTCCTGGACCTCGATTAACATAAATTTGAGAAATTTTATCTAGATTTAATTTTTTTTTATTCAAAAAATCATTAATTAAAATTGATAATTTTTCATAATTTATTTTGGAATTTTCATGTTTAATGCTGTAATTAATATCATTATTAATGATCATGAAAAAAATTTTATCTTTTGCAGCATCTATAATGAGCTTATTCATTTTACAATTTTTATTTCTAATTAATTCTATTTCACAAGAAAATAATATCAAATCTTATTCTCAAGATAGTGGTGTTTTATCATTGATGTATCATCGTTTTAATGAAAATAAATATCCATCAACAAATATAAGAATGAAAGTGTTCGACGAACAAATGAAAATTATTAGAAATCAGGGGTATGAATTTTATGACCCTGAGAATTTTTTAAATGAATTTAATAAAGTAAAAAAGAATAAGAAAATTTTAATTACAATTGATGATGGATTCAAATCATTTTACAACGAAGCCTGGCCATATCTTAAAAAGAATAAAATTCCATTCATCTTATTTGTATCTACTGAACCTGTGGGTAAAAGAGGGTATATGACTTGGGATGAAATCAAAGAAATCAATAACTCAGATATAGGCTATATTGGGCACCATTCACATTCACATGAATATTTAATTGATATGACAGAAAAAGAATTTATTAAAGATATTGAAACAGCAACTGAAATTTTTAAAGATAAATTGGGTTATGTACCACCAATATTTTCATATCCTTTTGGTGAATATTCTTTATTTATAAAAAATTATATATCCAAAAATTTTGAAATTGCTTTCGGACAACATTCTGGAATAATTGATAAAAATAAAGATAAATTTGAACTACCAAGATTTCCTATAAATGAAAAGTATGGAGATTTAAAACGATTTAACTCACTAATAAATTATAATCCTCTAGAATACAAATCTCTTAAACCAGTAGAAAAAAAATTATTTAATAAAGATAATCCACCTAAATTAATTGTGGAATTTTTTGATAATCAAAAAAATATTGAAAATATTAATTGTTATTCAAATGATGGGGGCTCATGGAGTCAGCCAAATTTAGTAATCGAAAAAAATATTCTTTATATCAATTTCGATTCCAAATTTTTACCAAGACGTGGAAGAATAAATTGTTCCTTAAATGACAATGGCAAGTGGCGTTGGTTTGGAACCCAATTTGTTATAATGGAAAATTAAATTAAACTTTCAAGCTCTTTGCTGGAAGGAAGTAACTTAGCATCATCAAAATCTTTTAAATTATTTTGATTAATAATTTTTTGCAAAACTTCCACATACTGATTTCCAGTTTCAGCATAATTTTTTAAAAATTGCGAAAGAATTAGACTATCTAAAGGTTGATTATTATCTCTTAAATGTGCTCTTGCTAATCTGAAATTTTTATAAGATCTATGAGTGTTTAAGTTTCTTTGATAAGCTCTTACTGAGGCTTGTAATACATTAAATTTCATCACCTTATGACCCTTATTCTCATCAGCTTCTTTGGGTTTTAAACCCTCACCTGACCAAGTCCATTGCCCGAAAAGTGCATTGCCCTCTTGTGCAAATCTTGATGTTCCCCATCCTGTTTCTTTTGCAGCTTGAGCAAGTGCTAAGGAAACTGGTATTTCATCCATCCTGATTTTAAGTGTTGTTAAATCTTTTGATGTTACTCCATATTGTTTATATTTTTTTTCAAGCCATTTTTTCTCTATTTTAGTATTGTTGCTTTTGTTTATAATTTTAAACAAAGTTTTTCTATCTAATCTAATATTATTATTTTCTTTTAAAACTAAAGGTAAAACAATTTGAATAAAAAACTCTTTTCTTTTCTTAGTGCTCTCGATCATTTTGATTTCACCAGGAAGTAAAGTTAAAGCAACAGGCTTAACTAACTTTGTTTCCCTTACATCACTTAGTTTATAATCAGTGTCTTGAAATAGTTGCTTGATTGTAGATGCATTTAATCTTACTGTATCTGTTTCAAGATCATTTAGACTAAAAATATCAATTAACAAATCTTTTTCATTCAAATCTCTGTCATCAGAATCAGCAACCTCTTTTTTATTAAGAGTGTAAGCTAGTATAGCTTTAGAATTATTTTGGAACTCTTTGCTTTCTGAAAATTGCTTACTTGTAAAATTTACTATTGAGGGCATATGATAGAATGAAAATACAACAAAAATACTAGTTAAAAAAATTCTTGGTATCGCACCAATTCTTCTATCGTCAAAAAACTTAAATATTTTTAAGTTTTTTCTTTTCATTCTAACAAAATAAAATTTTGACTTAAAAAATATTAGCTGATTTAAGAATTTAAGATTTTTCAATTTTAAACCAAACATTTAAAGGGCCTCAACCTTCTTAACTTCTGGTAGATAATGACAAAGAAGATTTTGAACACCTTGTTTTAATGTCATAGTTGAACTTGGGCAACCCGAACAACTCCCTTGTAGCTGTACTTTAACTATTCCGTCTTTAAACTCCTTAAATTTAATATCCCCACCATCTCTCGCAACTGCAGGTCTGATTTTTTCGTCTAATATCTTAACTATTTTTTTTTCTATATCTTTTAGATTTTCATTATTTTCAATTAAAGTATTTTCAACGACACAATCTTTTCCGCTTAAGTAAAAATCATTAATTAAAGAAATTACTATATGTTTAATTTCATCCCATGATGTATCGTCATATTTATTTATTGAAATAAAATCTTTACCTAGAAAAATACCTTCAACACCATTAATAGATAACAAATTTTTAACTAACTCATTATTGGTTTGATCTTTTTGTGTAATTTCAAATGACCCTTTATTTGAAACACTCCTACCAGGTAAGAATTTTAAAGAATTTGGGTTTGGTGTAATTTCGGTCTGAACAAACATGGTTTATATATAATCAATAATTGTAAAAATGAAACTTGTTAATAAAATAATCCTAAAAACCAACAAGTTCTTGGATTTTTTTTACCTTTTCAGAGGCTATTTTATCTGCTTTTTTAGCTCCCTCTAACAATATTTTATCTAAATATTCTTTTTCACTTAATAACTTTTTTATTTCAGATGATATTGGACTAATTTTATCAACCATAACCTGTGATAAATTTTCTTTAAATTCTGAAAAATTTTTTCCAGAAAATTTATTTATTGTATCTTCTAAACTTACATCCATTAAACTAGAATAAATACCTATCAAATTCTTTGCTTCAGGTCTTTTTTCTAAATCTGCACTGGTAGAGGGTAACGGTAAAGTATCAGTTTTTGCTTTTTTGATTTTACTTATGATTTGATCTTTATTATCAGTTAAGTTTATTCTGCTCTGATCCGATAATTCAGATTTACTCATTTTTTTTGTACCATCTCTCAAGCTCATAATTCTTGAGAACTCTTTTTGAATTAATGGCTCTGGAATTTTAAAAAAATCATCCACATTAAAATCATTATTAAACTTTTGAGCTATATCCCGGCAAAGCTCCAAATGTTGCTTTTGATCATCTCCAACAGGTACGTGGGTTGTGTCATATAACAAAATATCTGCAGCCATTAAAACAGGATAAGAATAAAGACCAATACTTGCTTTTTCTTTATCTTTTCCAGCTTTCTCTTTAAATTGGGTCATTCTATTAAGCCATCCCATTCTAGCCACACAACTTAATATCCAGGCTGTTTCTGAATGAGCGCTTACTCTTGATTGATTAAAGATAATACTTTTTTTAGGATCAATGCCACTAGCGATAAAAGTTGCTAAAGTTTCATAAATATTATCTTTTAATTTTTTTGGATCTTGAGCAATTGTAATAGCATGAAGATCAACAACACAGAACACACACTCATTTTGATCTTCATAATTAAGTTTTACAAAATTTTTGATCGCTCCCAAATAATTTCCAAGATGAAGATTCCCAGTAGGTTGAACACCTGAAAAAATTTTTTTTCCCATAGTTAATACTTTAGTTTAATATCACCATACTTGAAAGCTTTTATAAATAATGAAAAACTCAAATAAAATATAAGACTTAAAAGTGCTGAAAGTATCAAATAAAAGGATTTAAAATTATATTCATAAATCAATTTATTTTCAAAAAACAAAATTAAATAATTAAAAAATATTCCCATTATTATAGATGCCAGAAGTATTTTTATTAGTTTAGTGAAAAATAATTCATTAAAATTAAATAAATCTCTATTTTTTAAATAAACAAATAATATAATTGCATTAAACCATGATGAAATTGTCGTGGCTATTGGAATAATTATAAAACCAATTTCTCTAAAAAAATAAACACTTATTAATATATTCAAAATTACCGAAATTAGTGAAATATAAAATGGTGTTTTAGTATCCTGATTTGCGAAAAAGAAAGTTGAAAATACTTTAATTAAAGCAAACGCAGGTAATCCTAATCCAAAATAGTAAAGTGCTTTTGCTGAGTTAGATACTGACAATTCATCAAAAGAACCATAACCAAATAGTGCTGAAATAATTTGATCTGATCCTACAATTAAAGCAACTGCGGCTGGTAGACTTAAAAACATACTAAACTCAAGTGCTTTATTTTGTAGTAAGAGGATTTTATTTTTTTTTTTTAAAAAAACATGTTTAGAAAGTTGTGGTAAAACAACTACGCCTATAGCAATTCCTGCTATTGCTAGGTTAATTTGATAAATCCTATCAGCGTAGTATAGGTAAGATACGGCACTGGACTGAAATGATGCAATTATAGTACCGATAAGAATATTGATTTGCGTAACGCCAGATGAGAAAATACTTGGTAAAAGTTTTTTGAAAAAAAATTTAACCTTATTATTAATTTTGAAATTAAAGTTAAGTTTTAAAAAATAAAATTTTTTTGCAAATTGATATAAAAAAACAAGTTGTAATAATCCCGCAATAGAAACTCCATATGATAAATAGTAAACTAGTTCATCGTTAAGAAATTTACCAAAAAATAAAATTCCAATTAAAACTATATTAAGAATTATTGGAGCTGCAGAGGCAGCAGCAAACTTATTATGGGAATTTAGAATTGCAGCAAAAAAAGAAGATAGACTTACAAACATTAAAAATGGCATTGTTATCCTAGTAAGATTGACAGCTAACTGAATTTTTTCTGAATTATCAATAAAACCCGGCGCTATCAATCTCACAAAAGCTGGCATAAAAATTTCTACAATTAAAACTAAAAACAACAGACCTAAAAATAATAAATTAAAAATTTCGTTAGCAAATTTTTGTGATCCATTTTTTTTTTTTACAAATTCCGAAGTGTAACTGGGTATAAAAGCTGCATTAAAAGTTCCTTCTGCAAACAATCTTCTAAAAGTATTAGGTATTCTAAATGCTACAAAAAATACATCTGCTAAAAAACTTGTTCCAAGAAAAATTGCTATTAAAACATCTCGTAAATAACCAAGTAATCTACTGATAATAGTATAAAAACCAAAAGTCCCTGTTGACTTAACTAAATTCATAAATCATATTAGTCTTAATTTTACCCCATTTGTACACCTAATTAGCGTAAATGAAAAAAACAAAAATTGATCATTACACAGATAAAGAAGCTTTAGATTTTCACAAAAATAAAAAGCCAGGCAAGATTGAAATATCCTCTTCAAAAAATATGACAACAAAAAGAGATCTGGCTTTAGCATATTCTCCTGGAGTAGCAGCTCCTGTAAGAGCAATCAGTGATAATCCTGAGGCTGCATTTGATTATACAAGTAAAGGAAACCTTGTTGCGGTTATTAGTAATGGCTCAGCAATTTTGGGTATGGGAAATTTAGGTGCGCTAGCATCAAAACCTGTTATGGAAGGTAAAGCTGTTTTGTTTAAAAGATTTGCTGATATTGATTCAATTGATTTAGAGATAGATTCCGAAGATCCAAATGAAATCATAAATAGTATAAAAAATTTTGCTCCAAGTTTTGGTGGTATTAATCTTGAGGATATTGCTGCCCCTGATTGTTTTATTATTGAGGAAAAGCTCAAAGAAATACTTGATATACCTGTGTTTCATGATGATCAACATGGAACAGCAATAATCACAACTGCGGCATTGATTAATGCTTTGGACATTAGTAAAAAAAAAATTGATAAAGTTAAAATAGTTGTAAATGGAGCTGGAGCATCAGCTATGGCTTGCGCTAACTTGTTTAAAAAGACCGGTGTACCTCAAAAAAATATCACAATGGTAGACAGAACAGGAGTCATTTATAGAGGTCGAGATAATTTAAACCAATGGAAATCAAGTCATGCAATTGAAACAAAAGACAGAACATTAGATGATGCCATCACTAATGCAGATGTTTTTTTAGGTTTATCTGCAAAAGGAGCGTTAACTAAAAACATGGTAAAAAAAATGGCGAAAAAACCAGTTATATTTGCATGTGCTAATCCTGACCCAGAAATTACACCTGAGGAAATCGAAGAAGTAAGAAATGATGCAATTATAGCAACTGGAAGGTCAGATTACCCTAATCAAGTAAATAATTTAATAGGGTTTCCATATATTTTTAGAGGTGCATTAGATGTACGATCAAAAACAATTAATGAAGAGATGAAAATTGCAGCCGCACATGCAATTGCAAAATTAGCTAAAGAAGATGTGCCTGATGAGGTAATTGCTGCGATGGGAGGTGAGAGACCGCACTATGGAAAAGATTATATAATCCCATCAACGTTCGATCCAAGATTAATAAGTGTTATACCAGCTGCAGTAGCTAAAGCTGCAATTGATACTGGAGTTGCAAGAAAAAAAATTGATAATTTTGATGTTTATAAAGATCAACTTAAGCAACGATTAGATCCCACAGTCACAATCATGCAAGGAGTGAATAGTTATATTAAAAAAAAACAAAAAAGAGTTGTATTTGCTGATGGTGAGGACGAGAATACACTTAAAGCTGCAATAGCTTTTAAAAACTCAGAGTTAGGAATACCTGTATTAGTTGGAAAAGAGGAGTTGATTAAAAATCAAATTAAAAAAATTGGTTATAATGAAAATTTTGATATTGAGATTGTTAACTCGAAAGACACTTCTAAAAGAGAAAAATATGTAAAATATTTATTTAAAAAACTTCAAAGAGAAAAGGGAATGTTAGAATGGGATTGTGATAGACTTATAAGAAATGATAGAGTAATCTGGGCATCATGTATGGTTGCATGTCAAGATGCAGATGCAATGATAACTGGAAATACAAGAAGATATTCATCTTCACTAGAAAAAATTATTAAAGTAGTTGATCCCAGACCTGGGGAAATTATGTTTGGGTTAAACTTGGTTGTAAATAGGGGTAAAACAATATTTATTTGTGACACATCAGTTATAGAATACCCAGATGCCAAACAATTAGCTGAAATGGCAAAATCATCAGCTAGAGTTGCAAAATTATTTGGTTTTGATCCTAAGGTTGCTTTTTTATCTCACTCTACTTTTGGAGAACCAGCTACAGATAGAACAAAAAGACTAAGCGATGCTGTTAAAATTTTAAAAAATGATAAAGTCGATTTTAAATTTGATGGTGAGATGCAGCCAGATGTTGCTCTGGAAGAAATGTATAAAGAACTTTATCCATTTTCAGAAATAGTTGGCAACTCAAATGTTTTAATTATGCCCAGCCAACACAGTGCTGCTATTTCATACAAGATGATAAAGTCAATGAGTAGAGCAAAGGTAATAGGACCTTTGTTAATTGGTTTAGGTTTGCCTATTGAAATAGCGCCTTTAAGATCATCAACTTCTGATATTTTAAATTTAGCTTCTATTGCGGCTTACTCAGCAGATGTAATTGATTACAAAAAAAGTTAGTTAGTTTTGATTCTCAAATTATCAACTAACAAAATACTAGCAATCACATCTTCGACATCCAAAATTTCTTTTGCCTCCGTGATAACAAGATCCTTTTCATCCTTTGTAAGTGAAATTCCATAAATATAAATTTTCTTTTTATAAGTATCTATTTGATAATTAGTTGCTTTAATTTCTTTATTTAAAATTAATGCAGTTCTTAATTGTGAGGTAATTAATAAATCTTTAGCTGATTGTTTAAAATTAAATGTCTCTTTTATTTTAATATCGTTTCTAACTGACCTAACTCCATCAGTTTCCCATGCAATTTTAGTTAACTTTAATTTTTCTTCTGGTTCATCAACTTTTCCGGTTAAAAAAATTCTACCATCTAGAACTTTTGATTTTACTGATAAAAGATAATTTTTATTCATCAGTAAAATTCTAGCTGTTAAATTTTTTTGCATTAAAGAATCATCTATCTGGGTTCCCAAAGATCTTGGGTCGATAGCCACACTAACACCTGTTCCAAAAATTCCTGACGATGATACACCTGCACATCCGCTTAAAATAAAACAAACAAAAAGTGTAATAAGAATTTTATTTTTCATTTTTAATTTTTAAACAATAATCATAGATAATTTTTTTTGAAATATTATTTTTCCGAATTATTAAATCTGTTATTTCTTTGATGCTTAGTTTATTTATCATTCTACTAATCAATCTTTTATCTGATTCATCTAAAGTTTGTGAAGCTTTTTTGTCATGAATTTTTTCTGAGATTACAATAGTCAATTCACCTTTTAAATTACTCTTTAATGGTTCTAAATCTTCAATTTTAGATCTTTTATACTCCTCATAAAACTTTGTCATTTCTCTACAAATCAAGATTTTTCTTCCCATAAAATTTTTTTTAATTGAAGGAATAATCTTATTAATTTTCTTTGGAGAAATAAAAAAAACGATTGAACTATTTAATTTTGCTAGAGTTTCTAAATCTTCTTTTAATATTTTATCTCTTTCGGGAAAAAAACCATAAAAGAAAAACTTTTCTGAAAACCCTGATATTGACACTGCTGATATGACTGCTGAAGCACCGGGTATAGGAATGATGTTTATATTGTTCTTAATGCACTCATTAACTAATATGGAACCTGGATCAGAAATACCTGGAGTGCCAGCATCTGAAATTAATGAAATAAGCGAACCCTGATCAATTAACTTCAAAATTTTAACAACATTTCTTTTCTCATTAAATTTATAATTGGCAATTAAATTTGATTTGATTTGATATTTTTCTAATAAATTTTTGGAAATTCTTGTATCCTCACACAAAATGTAATCTGAACTTTTGAGAGTTTCTATGGCTCTGAGACTAATATCGTTTAAATTTCCAATTGGAGTTGAGACTAAATATAGACTTTTTTTAAACACTCTATTAGCAGATTTTAAATTTTCAATCATATTTGTAATTAAAATATTATAGTATCATTAAAATGAAAAAATTTTTTAGAATTATTTTTACATTAATAATCATTTATCTAACAAATCACTCATTTGCATTTTCACAAAATGAAAAAATTAAAATTGGGCTGCTTGCACCTCTATCTGGAGAATATAAAGAATTAGGTCAATCAATAATTAAATCAACCAGAATGGCCTTAAACGATATAGGAACAGACAAAATTGAAATTTATCCTATGGACACTGGTTTAGATCCTAATCAAACTTTACAATCAGCTAATAAGTTAAAAAATAAAGGAGTAAAAATTTTTATTGGTCCAATTTTTTTTAAAAGCTTAATATATTTGGATAAAATTCAAGACGTTATTTTTCTATCATTAACAAATAAAACAAATGATCTGCCAAAAAATGTGATAAGCAGTGGAGTAAATTCTCTATCCCAGTTAAATGCAATTAAAAATTTTTTAGAATTAAGCGAGGTAAAAAAAACAATCTTTTTAACACCTGACCTTGATTATAAAAATGAGATTAAAAAAGCCATTAAAGAATCAAAAATCAAAATTTCTAAACAATACACATATGATACTGAACCAACTAAACTTACAAAGCAAATTGAAAAAATAACAAATTATGAGGTGAGAAAACAAAACTTAGCTGATGAAATTTTCAGAGTTGAGAACTCAGATTTAGTGGACAAAGAGGAACAAATTAAGAAATTGGAAAAAAAATACACAATTGGAAATGTAAATTTTGACTCCGTTATAATCTCTGATTTTGATGAAAACCTTAAAAGTGTAATTACTTCACTTATTTATACTGATGTGTCACCAAAAAATAAATTATTCATAACTCTTAATCAGTGGTTTAGTGAAAGTTTATTTTTAGAAGAAAATATCCAACCTTTATATTATCCATCAATCAATAAAAAAAATTTAGAAACATTTAATAAAAAATTTGTAGACACCTACAATTCAGAACCAAATCATCTAAGTTTATTAAGTTATGATCTTTTAGGATTAATTTATTATTTATCTCTAACATCTGATTTTTCAGACATAAGCAATATTTTTAAAAAAGAAAATTCATTCAAAGGTAAAATTGGTATTTTTGATATAAAAAATAACAAAATTAATCATAGATTAAACTTTTACAAAATTGATGAGGGAGAAATTAAAGAAATTTTCTAAGCTTTTTAAAAGCATCAGACCTGTGGTCTAATTTATACTTTTGAGACGGCTTCATTTCTCCAAATGTTTTAATCTTATTTTTAGGAATAAATATCGGATCATAGCCAAACCCATTTTTACCTTTAGGTTTTTTGGAGATATAACCCTCAACTTTTCCGACAACACAGGCTAATTTTTTATTTAAATCGCTTATAGATAATGCGCAAACAAACCTGGCATTAATTTTTTTATTTTTCCAATTTTTATCTTTTTTATCTAATGCCCTATAAACTTTTTGGATCGCCTTTTTAAAATTTAAACTTTTTCCAGCCCATCTTGCTGAAAAAATTCCTGGTTTTTTATTTAAAATATCAATTTCCAAACCAGAATCATCAGCTAAACAGATAATATTTGTTTTTTTTGAAAAAAATCGAGATTTAATCAGAGAATTTTCTTTAAAAGTCTTTCCAGTTTCTCTTGGACTCTTTAAATTAAACTTTGAGGTAGAAAATGTTTTGATGCTAGCTGGCAACAAATCTCTTATTTCCTTTAATTTTCCTTTATTATTTGTGCCTATAAGTAGTTGTTTAATTTTTTTTTTTAACATCTAGAAATTTAATTTTTTCTTACCATATATGTTTATATGGAAAAAGACCAAAACCAAGCAGATATGGATAATACATCTGAGAATAGTCAAAAAGATTTAAATCCAGATCAAAAAACTGAAAATTTAGAAACAAATAATAAAGAGCAAGATCAAGAACAAGAAAAAACACCGGAAGAAAAAATTTTAGAGTTAGAGGATAAACTCGCAAGATCATTTGCTGAAATGGAAAACCAAAGAAGAAGGTTTGAAAAAGAAAAAGAAGATGCTTTTGAATATGGAGGATTTTCTTTTGCAAGAGAAGCTCTAAATTTAATAGATAATTTAGAAAGATCAAAACAAATTTTATTAAACGATGAAACTTTAAAGGATACTGAGGCATTAAAAAAAACAATCGAACATTTTGACATTATCAATAAAGATTTAATTTCAATTTTTTCAAAAAATAAAATTAAGCCTATTGAATGTCTTAATAAAAAATTAGATCCAAACTTTCACCAAGCGATGATTGAAATAGAAGATGATCAAAAAGAACCCGGAACAATTGTTCAAGAAATACAAAAAGGATTTACAATTAAAGATAGATTGTTGAGACCGGCTCTAGTGGGTGTCGCGAAAAAAAGTGAAAAAAAAGAGGAAAAAAATGAGGAAAATAAAGAAAATTCAGGAGATAAATAATATTTAAATGAACTTGTAGAATTCAATTTCAACCCTATATGAGGAGTACAAATAACTGATATGAGCAAAATAATTGGCATAGATTTAGGTACAACAAACTCTTGTGTGGCTATTATGGAAGGAAGCCAGGCAAAAGTTTTAGAAAATGCAGAGGGTGCAAGAACAACACCTTCAGTAGTTGCTTTTACTGAAGAAAAAGAAAAATTAATAGGACAACCTGCTAAAAGACAAGCAGTAACAAATCCAGAGAATACAATTTTTGCAGTTAAAAGATTAATTGGTAGAAATTTTGAAGACCCAACTGTTAAAAAAGATATCGAGGCTGCACCTTTTAAAATTGTAAATTCTGAAAAAGGTGACGCATGGATTGAAGCGAAAGGAGAAAAATATTCGCCTTCACAAATCTCTGCTTTTATTCTACAGAAAATGAAAGAGACTGCTGAAAAATATTTAGGTCAAGCAGTTACAAAAGCAGTAATAACAGTTCCCGCGTATTTTAATGATGCACAAAGACAAGCTACGAAAGATGCTGGAAAAATTGCTGGGTTAGAAGTTTTGAGAATTATTAACGAGCCAACAGCTGCATCATTAGCTTATGGTTTAGATAAAAAACAAAATAAAAAAATTGCAGTTTATGATTTAGGTGGTGGAACTTTTGACGTATCCATTCTTGAATTAGGTGATGGAGTTTTTGAAGTAAAATCTACAAATGGTGATACTTTTTTGGGTGGAGAAGATTTTGACAATGCTGTTGTTGAATATTTAATTTCTGAATTTAAAAAAGATAGTGGTATTGATTTAAAAACTGACAAATTAGCATTACAAAGATTGAAGGAAGCAGCTGAAAAGGCAAAAATTGAACTTTCAGCGGCTGAACAAACCGATATTAATTTGCCATTTATAACTGCAGATAAAACTGGTCCAAAACACATTAATTTGAAAATGACTAGAGCTAAATTAGAAGCTTTGGTTGAAGATTTAATCGCAAGAACTATTCCACCGTGTAAAACTGCTTTGAAAGATGCTGGAATTTCAGCAAATGATGTAGATGAAGTGGTAATGGTTGGGGGTATGACTAGAATGCCAAAAGTCATTTCTGAGGTAAAAAATTTCTTTGGTAAAGAACCAAACAAAAGTGTGAATCCTGATGAAGTTGTTGCAATGGGTGCTGCAATTCAAGCTGGTGTTTTGCAAGGTGATGTTAAAGATGTTCTTTTATTAGATGTAACACCATTATCCCTAGGAATTGAAACTCTAGGTGGTGTATCTACAAAGCTTATTGAAAAAAATACAACTATCCCTACAAAAAAAAGCCAAGTGTTTTCTACTGCTGAGGATAACCAGCCAGCTGTCTCTATTCGAGTTCTACAAGGGGAAAGGGAGATGGCAACGGATAATAAATTACTCGGTAATTTTGAACTAATTGGTATTGCTCCAGCCCCAAGAGGTGTTCCTCAAATTGAAGTCACTTTTGATATAGACGCTAACGGAATTGTAAATGTATCAGCTAAAGACAAAGGCACCGGCAAAGAACAAAAAATTCAAATTCAAGCTTCCGGTGGATTAAGTGATGATGAAATTGAAAAAATGGTAAAAGAAGCTGAAGCAAATAAAGAAGCTGACAAGAAAAAAAGAGAGTCTGTCGATGTCAGAAATCAGGCAGATACTTTAATTCATTCAACTGAGAAAAATCTCAAAGAGCATGGATCTAAAGTTTCGGATGCTGAGAAAAAAGCAATTGAAGATGGATCTAATGCATTAAAGGAATCTCTCAAAGGTGAAGATATTGAAGACATTAAGAAGAAAACCGAGGCATTAGTACAAGCTTCAATGAAATTAGGAGAAGCTATTTACAAGTCACAACAAAGTACAAAACCAGATTCTGGCAAAGATGATGGAAAAGATGAAAAGGGAAAGAAAGACGATAATGTTGTTGATGCGGACTTTGAGGAAGTAAAAGACGAGAATAAAGAAAAAAGCGCTTAACTGACATCTATTTGTCCAGGTTATATACATGGCTAAAAGAGATTATTACGATGTCTTGGGAGTGAATAAAAGCGCAAGCTCCGATGAACTAAAATCAGCCTACAGAAAATTAGCTGTTAAATACCACCCTGACAAAAATCCTGGGGATAAATCTGCAGAAGATAAATTTAAGGAAGCCAGTGAGGCTTATGGTGTGCTCTCTGATAAATCAAAAAAAGAAAACTACGATAACTTTGGACATGCTGCATTTGAAAATGGTGGTGGTGGTAGAAGTGGTTTTGGTGGTTTTGGAGGTTTTAGTGGTGCAGACTTCTCTGATATTTTCGAAGATTTTTTTGGAGATTTTGGTGGTGGAGGCAGAGGAAGTTCAAGAAGAAGTTCAAATAACAGAGGTTCAGATCTAAGATATGATTTATCTATAACCTTAGAAGAGGCATACACTGGTAAAAAGCAAAATATCCAATTCTCAACTTCTGAAAAATGTAATACTTGTAAAGGAAATGGTTCTAAACCAGGCTCAAGTCCAGATAGATGTAGCTATTGTGGAGGAAATGGAAGAGTTAGATCTAATCAAGGTTTCTTTACAGTTCAACAAACTTGTCCTCAGTGTGCAGGAAATGGTGAAGAAATAACCAATCCATGTGTAGATTGCAGTGGACAAGGCAACAAACAAATTAACAAAAAAATATCTGTAACAATTCCCAAAGGTGTTGATGATGGTACAAGAATAAGACTTGCCGGAAAAGGTGAGGCTGGAACAAGAGGAGGGACTAGTGGAGATTTATATTTATTTATAAATGTTAAATCACATGAGTTATTTAAAAGATCTGATGTAAATTTATTTTTTGAATTTCCAATATCAATTGCAGATGCTGCTTTAGGTACAATAATAGAAATACCCACAATTGATGGAAAAAAAGCAAAGATAAAAATACCAGACGGAACACAGGATGGTAAACAATTCAGATTAAAAGGCAAAGGTATGCCATTCATGAGAAGGGGTGATTTTGGTGACTTATATGTACAAGTTAAAACAGAAGTTCCAGTATTTTTAAATAAAGAACAAAAAGATTTGTTAGAGCGGTTTAGAAAAATAGAAAATGAAAAGTCAAATCCAAGCATAAAAAAATTTTTTCAAAAAGCTAAGAGTTTCTGGAATGGTTAAATAATGGGTTTAGAGGAAATAATTCCAGCAATTTTTTTGATAGCTGTTTTAATTCTAGTCCTTCCTGAATTTTTAAGATCTAATTCAAAATCAAAAAGATTTATTAAAAATTTATTTATTTGGTCTATAATTGTTGCTCTCATTGTGATACTTTCTATCTTTATCTTTAAATGAAAAAAATAAAATTATTAGTGACCGGTTGCATGGGTCGTATGGGACAACAAATAATTTCATCCGTAAAAAAGGATAAAAATTTTAAACTTACCGCTCTTACAGAAAATAGAAAAATTAATAAAAAAATTAATGGAGTTAAAGTCGAACTAAATAATGAAAAATTATTCAAAAATGTCGATCTAATTATTGATTTTACAATACCTAAATGTACATTTCAGGTTTTAAAAATTGCTTCAAAATTTAAAAAAAAAGTAGTTATTGGAACTACCGGCTTCACAAAGAAAGAAGAGGATTTAATTAAAAATTTTTCAAAAAAAATACCAATTCTAAAAGCTGGAAATATGAGCTTAGGTATTAATCTTTTAATGTATTTAACTGAAATTACTTCAAGTTCATTGGGGAGGAATTTTTTAAGTAAAATTTATGAGATCCACCACAAACATAAAAAAGATTATCCATCAGGAACTGCATTAATGTTGGGTAAAGGAATAGCCGTAGGAAAAAATAAAAATTTTTACAATCTATTGGGAAAAAAATATTTAAACAAAAAAACTTTTCCATATAGCAAAAAAATAAATTTTAATTCTGTGAGAAAAGGTGAGATTATTGGTGAACACGAGGTTAAATTTTCAAGTGGTAAAGAGATCATTACCTTAAACCATGAAGCCTTTGATAGAGCCCTTTATTCTGAGGGAGCCTTAACAGCGGCAAAATGGCTTATAAACAAAAAACCAGGTCTTTATTCAATGAGAAATTTGATGAATTTCAAGTAATGAATGAAATTCAAAGAGCTAAGCTAGTTTTTAAAATTTTAAATAAGACTTATCCCTCAATATATGTTCCATTGAAGAGTAGAAATGTTTTTACTCTTTTAATTTCTGTTTTGCTTTCAGCACAATGCACAGACGTAAATGTAAATAATGTCACTAAGGATATTTATCCAAAATATTACAAACCTAAACATTTTGTAAAATTAGGAAGAAAAAAAATTGAGAAACTCATTAAAAAGATAGGTATTTTTAGAATTAAAGCAAAAAGTATTTTCCACCTATCAAAAATATTGATTGAACAACATAACGGTAAAGTTCCTAAAACATTTGAAGAATTAGAAAACTTACCAGGAGTTGGTCACAAAACAGCTAGTGTTGTTATGTCCCAAGGTTTTGGATATCCTGCGTTTCCAATAGATACTCATATACATAGATTGGCTCAAAGATGGGGTTTAACAAATGGAAAAAATGTTATTCAAACTGAGAAAGATTTAAAAAGACTTTTTCCTAAAAAAAGCTGGAATAAACTTCATCTTCAAATCATATACTATGGGCGAGAATATTGTAAAGCAAGAGAATGTTATGGTGTAACTTGTAAAATTTGTACTACTTGTTATCCTAAAAGAAAAAAACCAATTAAAACAAAAAAACCATAATATGAAAGTCCTTGGTATCGGAAATGCAATAGTTGATGTGATTTGTAAAGTTGAAGAGAATTTTATTGAAAAAAATAATCTCACAAAAGGTACAATGAAATTAATTTTTGATGAGGTAGAATTTCAAAATATTTTAGCAAATCTTAAGATTGAAAAAACTGTCTCAGGCGGTTCAGTTGCTAACTCAATAGTTGGTTTATCTCAGCTAAAAAATGATGTTGGTTTTATAGGAAAAGTATCTGATGATATTTTTGGGGCTAAATATGAGGAAGGACTTAAAAAAGAAAATGTTAAATATTTTTATGCAAAAAACAAAGAAACTCTTCCAACAGGCACTTGTTTGATTTTAGTTACTCCAGACTCTGAAAGAACTATGTGTACTTTTTTAGGTATAGCAGGAAAAATTAATGAGAATGATGTGGATGAGAAAATAATAAAAAAAAGTGAATTAATTTTTTTAGAAGGTTATTTGTGGGATGAAGGGGAACCAAAAAAAGCATTTGAAAAGGCAATTAAAAATGCAAAAAAAGCTGCGATGTCCTTGTCAGATCTATTTTGTGTAGAAAGAAATAAACAAAATTTTTTAGACTTAGTAAAAACAAAATTAGATTTAACTTTTGCAAATGAAAGTGAAATAATGACATTAATTAATACTAAAAACTTTGATGATGTAATAACTTTTGCTAAAGAAATTAAAAAACATATTATAATTACACGAGGAGAAAAAGGTGCAGTTTCAATTATTGGAGATAAAATAACAGAGATTAAAGCAAATAAAAATCTTACAATCAAAGATTTGACAGGTGCTGGAGATCTTTTTGCAGCTGGTTATTTACATGGTTTGATAAATAATCTCTCTACAGAAAAATGTTTAGAGCAAGCAACTGAATTATCATCTAAAGTAATTCAACAAATTGGAGCAAGACTTTAATTCTTGATTCTTTTAAAACTTCCCTTACCTTTTCTAGGTTTAATTACTCTTGGCTTATATTTTCTTGAAAAAAGATCTTTAGCAAATCTATTTTTCTTTTTTAATTTCATAGCCATTTTTTTTACTAATTATAAAATTTCCATCATTAAAAGTTTTTAAAATTTTTTTTCTTAAACGATAAATATGTGTTTCAACAGTATGGGTTTCTAATTGAAATTGATATCCCCAAACTTGAGATTGTAATTCTTGTATCTTGACTTCTTTCCCACTTTTAAAAAGATATACAATTGAATTAATCTCTTTTTCTGTAAGTTTAAGTTTATTTTCTTTAAAAGACATTACACGTGAATTTAAATTAAAATTGTAATTACCAATCGTAATATCAGATTGTTCGTGAAATTTTTTTTTAATAAACTCAATCTTAATTTTTTCTAGTAGTTTTAAAATTGATACAGGAAAATTGTTAAAAAC
>CACPDT010000010.1 GCA_902632665.1 uncultured Pelagibacteraceae bacterium
TATACTTTATTTAAAGAAATTATAAAAAAAACGGGGCAAGTTTGTATTCAAATTAGAGATGTCCAAGGAGTAGATGATAACCCATTTGATTTTGAGACAGTTAAAAAAAATATAGAAGATAGACTTAATCCAGAATTTGAGGGTCGTTTTAAAATTATGCTGGTCCCGAATATTACAAACATTTGTTATGGCAGAGGGGTTGGTTATAAAATAGAGGAGATAATATTGTCAGAGGAAATACAAAAAATATCGGCTACCAAGATAAGAGCCAAAATGAGAGAAGAAGGCAAACTCAAATAGAATTTTTGATGAATATTTTAGTGAAAAATTTATCTAGCGGTATATCTATAGTTCAAATTAATGATCCAAAAACATATAATTCATTATCTTTTAAAACTTTAATTGATCTAATTAAAGTTTTAAAAAAACTCGATCAAGAAAAAAAAACAAAAGTAATTATTATAGAAGGTGCTGGAAAAGGTTTTAGTGCAGGTCATAACCTAAAAGAGGTAAAAAGTTTAAAAGTTAGAAACAAATATCAAAAATTATTTAATCTGTGCTCCAAGTTAATGCTTCAAATAGTTGAGGGTAATAAACCTGTAATTGCCAAAGTTCATGGTGCAGCTTATGCAGCTGGTTGCCAATTAGTTGCTAGTTGTGATTTAGCCTATAGTACTAAAGATGCATTATTTGCCACTCCTGGAGTAAATATTGGATTATTTTGTAGTACACCAATGGTTGCTGTAAGTAGAAAAATAAATAAAAAACCGATGATGAAAATGTTGCTAACAGGCGAACCAATTAAAGCAAATTTTGCAAAAGAAATTGGTTTAATAAATGATTGTTTTTCAAAATCTAAATTAAATAGTGAAGTTTTAAAAATTGCAAAAAAGATTGCATCTAAATCAAATTTAACAATTAAAATTGGCAAACGAACATTTTATAAACAATTAGAGATGCCTCTTCGAAAAGCGTACGCCCATACAAGTAAAATGATGACATTAAATATGATGGCTCTAGATGCCAAAGAGGGTATTTCAGCTTTTTTAGAAAAAAGAAAACCTATATGGAAAAATAAATGAAATTAAAAAATATTTTAATTATTATTTTTGTTTTCGTAGGTCTTTATGTTGTATTATTTTTTAGAGATCATAATTTCAAACGTGCAATTGATGCTTGTGTAGCCGGAAGTCAAAAATTAGAAAAACCCATGACAATAGCTGAGGCAAAAAAATTTTGTGAGGAGAAGATTAAAGAAGATAAGTAATGGAAATTAAAGAAATTTTATCAAAATATAAGAATATTGCTTTAATTGGTGCTAGCAAAGACCTGACAAAAACATCTTCAGTGGTAATGAAGCATTTACAACAATATGGATTTAAAGTTTTTCCCGTTAATCCATCTGTAAAAGGTGAGAAGATATTGAATGAGAATGTTTTTGAAAAAGTATCAGACATTCAAACTAAAATAGACATTATTAATGTTTTTAGACCAGCAACTGAGGCAGCCAAAATAGCAAAAGAGACAGTAGAAGTTGGGGCAAAAGTTTTATGGTTGCAACTAGACATTAAAAGTGAGGAAGCAAGACAAATTGTTGAAGAAAATGATATTATATACATCGAGGATAAATGTACAAAAATTGAATACGAAAAATATTTTAAGTAATGAAAAATATATTTGTTGTTTATGGGCACTATGATGAAAATTCTTTTAATGCAGCCATAAGAGATACTTTTAAAGAAACTGTCGAAAAAAACGGACATAAGGTTGATATAATTGATTTATATAGAGAAAAATTTGATCCAGTTTTTTCAGGAGAAGAGCCAGATGAAAAAGTTTTGGATCATAGAAAAAGGATAGAAAATTCTGATGCGATTGTATTGATTGCGCCAATATGGAATTTTAGAATGCCGGCTATAGTTGAAGGTTGGATAGATAAAGTTCTGGCACCACCATGGGCGTTTAGATTTAAAAGATTATTTGGTAATTATGGTTACCCTGTAGGAAACTTAAAAGGGAAAAAAGCAGTTGTATTTTGCACTTATGGTTCACCACAATTTGCTGTTAGAACTTTTTTCCTCAATATGCCGACGAAAAGATTAAGAAGAGGAGTATTTAATATATGCGGCATAACGGATGTTATATATAGAAGATACTTTGCTGTACCTTTTGTTGGTGACAAAAAAAGAAAAAAATTCTTAGAAGATGTTAAAAAAACTGCAAATAATATTTAGTACTTTTTTAATTTTTTTTATTTTAGAATCAATTTCAAAAGCAGATTTACTAAAACCTAATAGTGGTATCAAACCTAACAAAGTTATAGAAATTCAGTTATTAGGACTACAAAATAATGATTTAGTATACAAGGATAGTGGAATAGAGCAGACATGGAATTTTGCTCACCCAAGTAATAAAAAAGTTACTGGACCTTTAGATAAATTCAAAAGAATGATTAAAGGAGACTCTTATCAAATGATGATCAATCATTTAAGTCACACCATCACAAAGCTTGGAAGTGGTGAAAATTGGGCTCAATTTGAAGTGATCCTTTTAGATAAGGACAAAATCTATCATAAGTTTAATTGGCAAGTTGAAAAGTATGAAACAGATGGTCCACTTAAAGATTGCTGGCTAACAACAATGGTCTCCAGCCCAATCCCATTGGGTAGTTCAATATGATTAAAAATGACAATTTTGTTTCGTTATGAATGAAAATTTAGTAGAAATCGCTTAATGAAATCAAAAACTAAAGTTGTCGTTGTTGGTGGTGGCGTCGTTGGAGTAAGTGCTCTTTATCATTTAGCAAAAAAAGGCTGGTCCGATGTTGTTTTAGTTGAGAGAAAAGAACTTACATCTGGATCTACTTGGCATGCAGCTGGATTACTTCCGCTTTTTAATATGAGTTACTCAGTTGGTCAATTACATAAGTATGCAGTTAATCTTTATAAAAAATTAGAGGAAGAGACAGGAAAAAATGTTGGATTTAGTGTGGTTTCAAATATACGTTTAGCAAGCACCAAAGATAGAATGGATGAATATCATCAGTATGCTGGTGTTGCTAAAACAATTGGTGTTGATGTGAAATTTTTAACACCACAACAAGTAAAAGAAATTTGGCCTTTATGTCATACAGATGACTTAGTTGGTGCTATTCAACATCCTGAAGACGGATACATTCAGCCAGCTGATTTAACACAAGCTTTAGCTGCGGGTGCAAGAAGTAGAGGAGCAGAGATTTATAGAAATACAGCTGTTACAGCAATCCGACAAACAAAAAGTGGCTGGGTAGTTGAAACTGACAAAGGTTCAATTGAGTGTGAACATGTTATTTCTTGCTCAGGAAATTTTGCACGTCAAACAGGTGAAATGGTTGGACTAGACATCCCAGTAATACCAGTTGAACATCAATATATTGTAACAGAGCCTCATCCAGAAATTCAAAAAAGAAAAAAAGCAGGATTGCCAGAGATGGGGGTATTAAGAGATAGTGATAGCAGATGGTATATGAGAGAAGAAGCGGGAGGATTGATATTAGGTCCTTATGAAGATGGTGCACCAGCTTGTTATGTTGAAGGACCCTCAAAAGATTCTGAATATGAATTATTCCAAGAAGATTTAGATCGATTAGCACCTCATATTGAAGGTGCTATTCATAGAGTTCCTGCTTTTGGTGAAGTTGGAGTTAAAAAAGTTTATAATGGAGCAATTTGTTATACGCCCGATGGCAATCCAATAGTTGGTCCAGCTTGGGGATTGAAAAATTTTTGGATTAATGAAGGTCATAGTTTTGGTATTACAGCTGCTGGTGGAGCAGGTTGGCAACTAGCAGAATGGATTGTTGATGGAGAACCAACAATTGATATGCTTGGTGTTGAACCTAGACGTTATGGAAATTATGCAACCAAATCTTATTTAAAAGCAAAAAATGAAGAAGCTTATAGCCACGTTTTTATTGTTCATTATCCTGATGAGGAAAGACCAGCGGCAAGACCTTTAAAAACATCTCCTTGTTATGAAAGAATGAAAAATTTAGGTGCTGTGTTTGGTCAAAAGTTTGGTTGGGAAAGACCTAATTTTTTTGCAACAGATGGCATGGAGCAAAAAGATGACTGGTCATTTAGAAGATCAAAATGGTTTGATGCAATTAAAAAAGAGTGTCAAAATGTTAAAGAAAATGTCGGTTTATTAGATATGACTGCATTTGCAAAATGTCGAATTAAAGGTCCTAAGGCTGAAGAATTTTTAGATTATTTAGTAGCAAACAAACTTCCTAAAAAAATTGGCAGAATAAACTTATGTCATGCACTAAATACAAAAGGTGGAGTTCATTCTGAATTTACAATCATGAAAGAGGCTGAAAACAGTTATTACCTTGTTTCTGCAGGTGCAAATTTAAGACTGGATCATGATTGGATTCAAAAGTGGATGCCAACTGATGGATCAGTGATATTTGAAGATTTAACAAATAGCACAGGGGTACTAGTTGTAGCTGGACCAAAAGCAAGACAATTAATGCAAAAAGTTTCTACAGATGATTTTTCTAATGAAAACTTTAAATGGTTAACAGCCAAGAATGTTAATGTTGGTTATGCTCCAGTAAATGCAATGAGAGTAAACTTTGTTGGAGAATTAGGCTGGGAATTACATCATCCAGTTGAGTATCAAAATCATATTTTTGATAAATTAATGGAAGCAGGAAAAGATTTAGGACTGAAACCATTTGGAATAAGAGCAATGAACAGTTTAAGAGTTGAAAAATCTTATAAATTAGTTGGAACGGAATTATCGATTGAATATTCACCATACGAGTCAGGGTTAGATAGATTTGTGCATCCAAATAAAGGAAATTTCATAGGTCTTGAAGCATTAAACAAGTGGCGTGAAAAAGGTTTTGACAATAAATTAGTTACTCTTGAAGTTCATAATACAACTGACTCAGATGTATTAGGAAATAATCCGATTTATAAAGATGACAAAGTTGTTGGAAGAGCCACTGGTGGTGAATATGGATTTAGATTAGATAAGTCGATTGCGTTAGCAATGGTTAAACCAGACTTAGCTAACGTAGGTGAGAAACTTAAGGTTGATATTTTAGGCAAGATGTATGAAGCTACAATATTAGATGAGAGTCCTTACGATACTGAAAATAAATTATTGAGAGCTTAATGAAAATTTTAGTCGCAGTAAAAAGAGTTATTGATTACAACGTTCAAATCAGGGTTAAGGAAGATAATACAGGTGTGGTAACTGACAATGTTAAAATGTCTACTAACCCCCCTGATGATAATGCAATCGAGGAAGCGGTAAAAATTAAAGAAGCCGGCAAAGCAACAGAAGTTGTTGCGGTAAGTATTGGTGAAGAAAAAGCTCAAGAAACAGTTCGTAAAGCTTTAGCTGTAGGTGCAGATAGAGGAATACTTGTTAAGACAGATGGTGTCATTGAACCGCTTGCTGTTTCAAAGTTGTTACAGAAAATTGTTGAAAAAGAGAAACCAGATTTAGTTTTTATGGGTAAACAAGCAATTGATGATGATTGTAATCAAACAGGTCAAATGTTAAGTGCACTTTTAAATTGGCCGCAAGCAACTTTTGCATCAAAAATTGAAATTAAAGATGGTAAATTAGAAGTTACCAGAGAGATAGATGAAGGTTTAGAAACAATTGAAATTAATGTTCCAGCAATAGTAACTTGTGACTTAAGATTAAATGAACCAAGGTACGCTTCATTACCAAATATAATGAAAGCAAAGAAAAAACCTATTGAGCAATTAAATGCGTCAGATTTAGGGGTAGATATAACTCCAAGAATCGAGCAAGTTAAAGTTGAAGAGCCACCTAAGAGAAAAGCTGGAATAAAAGTCTCAAGTGTTGCTGAGTTGGTTCAAAAATTAAAAAATGAAGCTAAGGTAATATAATGTCGGTTTTATTAATTGCAGAACATAACAACAAAGAGTTGAGGCCATTTACGCTTAATGCAAGCACCGCAGCATCTCAAATTGATAATGATGTGCATGCAGTGATTATTGGACATAATTGTGACGAAGCTGCAAAAGCGCTTTCAGAATTACCATTGATTAAAAAAGTTATTCAAGTTGAAGCTGCTCACTATGAAAACTTTGTTGCTGAAAATTTTGCGCCGGTAATTGTAAAATTAGCTGAAAATTATTCACATGTTATAAGTTCAGCAAATACTTTTGGAAAAAATTTAATGCCAAGAATTGCTGCTGCTTTAGATACATCTCAAATAAGTGATATTATTAAAGTTATTGCGCCAGATACTTTTTTAAGACCAATTTATGCAGGAAACGCTTTTGCAACAGTTAAAAGCAAAGATACAAAAAAATGTGTAACCATCAGACCCACATCTTTTGATCCGTGTGAAAGCTCAGGTGGATCAGCCCCTATAGAAAAAACAGATCCTGGTGAAGAATTTGTAAAAACAAAATTTATCAAAAGAGAAGAAGTAAAATCAGATAGACCCGAACTTGGCACAGCGAGAGTTGTTGTTTCAGGTGGAAGAGGAATGCAGAGCGGTGATAATTTTAAATTAATTTCTTCTTTAGCTGATAAATTGAATGCAGCTATAGGAGCCTCAAGAGCAGCAGTTGATGCAGGATATATAAGCAATGATCATCAAGTTGGTCAAACTGGAAAAGTTGTTGTTCCTGATTTATATATCGCAGTTGGTATCTCAGGTGCTATTCAACACTTAGCTGGCATGAAAGAAAGTAAAGTGATCGTGGCGATCAATAAAGATGGCGAAGCACCAATTTTTAGTGTCGCAGATTATGGACTTGAAGCTGATCTTTTTGAAGCAGTTCCCCAGTTCTTGGAGGAATTGAACAAATTAAACACTATACAAAAATAATATAATCTGTAAAAAATTGAGTATGTCCAGAGAGACAATGGAATATGACGTAGTTATTGTAGGTGGGGGTCCGTCAGGACTAGCCACAGCTATTAGATTAAAACAACTTAATTCAGAATTAAACATTTGTTTGTTAGAGAAAGCATCTGAAATAGGAGCACATATTTTAAGTGGAAATGTTTTTGAAACAAGAGCTTTAGATGAATTAATTCCTGGTTGGAAAGAATTGAATTCACCCATTAAAACTAAAGTCACTAAAGAAAAGTTTTTATTTTTAGGAAAGAATAAGTCATTAAGCTGGCCAACCTGGTTACTTCCAGCAGTTCAAAAAAATCATAAAAATTATATTATTAGCCTTGCAAACTTATGCCGATGGCTTGCAGAACAAGCTGAAGCACTTGGTGTTGAAATTTTTCCAGGATTTCCTGCGAGTGAAATATTATATAACGACGATGGTTCTGTAAAAGGAGTTGCAACTCAAGATATGGGTTTAGATAAAGATGGAAATAAAAAAGATAGTTATGAGCCTGGTATTGATCTTGTTGGCAAAGTAACTGTTTTTGCAGAAGGCTGCAGAGGTCATTTAGGCAAACAATTAATTAGTAAGTTTGAATTAGACAAAGGAAAAGATCCGCAACAATACGGAATTGGTTTTAAAGAAATTTGGGAAATAGATGAAAAAAATCATGAAGAGGGTATGGTCATGCATACTGCTGGTTGGCCATTAGATAAAAACACTTATGGTGGAAGTTTTATTTATCATGCTGAGAATAAACAGGTTTTTTTAGGCTATGTCATTGGACTAGATTATAAAAATCCTTACCTATCTCCTTTTGATGAATTTCAAAGATTTAAAACTCATCCAGCGATCAGAAAAATTATTGAGGGAGGAAAAAGAATTTCTTATGGAGCACGAGCTCTAATTGAAGGTGGTTTTCAAAGTTTACCAAAAATGTTTATGCCTGGAGCATTACTTGTTGGATGTGATGCGGGTACACTTAATATGCCTAAAATAAAAGGTTCGCACACAGCTATGAAAAGTGGAATGATAGCCGCTGAAACCATTGATGAGCATTTTAAATTGAAAAAAGATTTATCGATTTTTGAGGAAAAGTTCAAAAATAGCTGGGTTTATGTCGAACTTTATAAGGCTCGAAATGTCAAACCAAGTTTTAGCTGGGGACTTATTTTAGGTATTATTTTTACAGGAATAGATCAAATTTTATTTAGAGGTAGAATGCCTTTTACTCTCAAACACAAGCATGCGGATCACGAGACACTTAAGCCAGCAAATGAAATGCCTAAAATTGAATACCCAAAACCTGATAATATAATCACTTTTGATAAAACAAGTTCAGTATATCTAACTGGAACAAATCACGCTGATAATCAACCGGTGCATTTGAAATTGAAAGATCCAAATTTGCCTATTAGTTATACTTTAGAAAGATTTGATGAACCTGCGCAAAGATATTGTCCTGTTGGAGTTTATGAGGTTCAAAATGAAAACAATGTCCAAAAATTTGTGATTAACTCACAAAATTGTATTCATTGTAAAACTTGTGATATTAAAGAGCCATCACAAAATATTACTTGGGTTACTCCAGAAGGTGGCGGTGGACCTAAGTATGGTAATATGTAATTAAGATAGATCTATTGCAAATTTCTTTAAAGTTTCTATTGGTAAAATTTTAAGTGTATTTTCGTGAGTGCTCTTTAAAAAAATTGGACAACCTTTACCAGCTTCTACTGCACGACCATACCAAGTAGCACAAACACACCATCCATCGCCATCTTTTAAACCAGGAAATCCAAATTCAGGGTGTGGGGTAATCAAATCATTCCCAGCTTCTTTGCACCATTCTAAAAATTCTGTTGTAACTTTTGCACAAACTGTGTGTAAACCATGGTCATTTTCATCAGTATTACAACAGCCATCTCGATACCAACCAGTTAAAGGATCTAGAGAGCACTCCTCTAACTTTTCACCAAGAACATTTTTTTGAATTTTATCCATAGAATACATTAAATGTTTTTTTATCAATATCTAAATTAAATGAAAAAGATCTTCTTTCACCTTCTCTCTTGAAAGGGTAAGCAGTGTGCATTAAATAATTTGGAAATATAATCATATCACCAACTTTAGGATTATGATTATGTAAACTATTACTTAAAAAAGATTTTGAACCATGTATAAAATCTATTGTTCCATTTGTTTTAAGTCTTTTTTTACCTTTGGTAATATTTTTTGGTATCTTTAAATACCCAACTCCTGAGACATTTCCATTATGAAAATGAACAGGGTTATATTCATTTTTATATTGTCTTACTATCCAAAAACTTTTTAAATTCATTTTCTTTACGTTCTTATTGGTACATTGTTTGATATATTTTTTCACATTCAATTTAATGAATTTTAGAATATGTTTATTGACGAATTTATTTGATAACCTAATCTCTTGTTTTACTTGACCAACAAGTTCTTTAGAATAATCACTTTTTTTAGATCTAGTTTTGTCATTTACGATTAAATCAACTTCTTTATTTATTTTATTAATTATTTTTTTTGGAATTTTAGTTATAGCAATCTTAGGACCAAAAGGATTAAATACTCTCATATTAATATTAAATTTTAGTTGGATTGGGTAGGCCCTTATAAACTTTTTCAGGGTCAAATTTTTTTTCTTTTTCAGTAAATTTCATTTCCACTTCTCGTCCATTTTCAATTGGCCCAAGCGGAATAGATCTATAAAAACAGGATCGATAACCAACATGACAACTAGATCCATCACCAATATCAACAGTTAACCAAATAGAATCTTGGTCATCGTCAATTTTGATTTCAGTTACTTTTTGAACAAAACCACTTGTTTTACCTTTATGCCAGATAGCTTTTCTTGATCTACTATAATAGTGAGCCTCTTTTGTTTCGATAGTTTTTTTTAATGCTTCAACATTCATGTATCCATGCATTAAAATTTCCTTTGTTTGAGAGCACATTGTAATAACAGGTATTAATCCATCGTTATCAAATTTAGGTGAAAGAAGATTTCCCTCTTCAATTTCCAGCACATTTTCTCTTTTTTTGAACATATTCGGTGATTATGTAGCATATATATAGATATATTAAATATTTTAAAAATGAGTATTTATATGTATAAAACCCACCATGAAATTAGTTAAAGATATAGATAATAATCAAAATTCTAAAAAGATTTCTGACAAGGAAGCTGAGGAAGCTTTTAAAACTATCTTATCTTGGATGGGTGAAGATCCAAGTAGAGAAGGATTACTAGAAACTCCAAAAAGGGTGGTTAAAGCATTTAAAGAATACTTCAAAGGCTATAAGGAGGATCCAATTCAAGTTTTAGATAAAACTTTTGGAGACGTCGATGGCTATGATGACATGGTTATTCAAAAAAATATTTCTGTTCAAAGTCATTGCGAGCACCATATGGCACCTATTATAGGTAAAGCACATGTAGCTTATATTCCAAAAGAAAGAGTTGTTGGATTAAGTAAATTAGCCAGAGTTGTTGAGGTTTTCTCAAAAAGGTTACAAACTCAGGAAAGATTAACTATGCAAATTGCGAATACACTAATGGAGTCATTAGATGCCAAAGGAGTAGCAGTTACTATAGATTCAACGCATCAGTGTATGACAATGAGAGGAATTAAAAAAGAGCAAGCAACAACAGTTACAAATTATTATTTAGGTCAATTCAAAGAAGATCTAAGTTTTCAAAATAGATATTTAAGGTTAATTAGCAATTCAAAAGATTAAAAGTGTCTGATCAATTTAAAGCTTTAGTTTTAAATCAAGAGGGCGAAAATTTTTCAAGAGATATAAAATCCATAGATAAAAAATTTCTTAAAGATGGGAATGTTAAAGTAAAAGTTCATTACTCTGGTTTAAATTATAAAGATGCATTGATTTTAAAAAATGGTGCAAGATTAGTTAAAGAATTTCCACATATTCCAGGTATAGATTTTTCTGGAGTAGTTGAAGAAAGTAGTCATAAAAATTTCAAATCTGGTGATGAAATTATTTTAACAGGTTGGAGAGTTGGTGAAATTTATTTTGGAGGATATTCACAATACGCCAATGTAAATGGAGATTTTTTAGTAAAAAAACCAAAAAATCTTGATTTAAGACAATCAATGATTTTAGGAACAGCAGGACTTACTGCATTAATGTGTTCTTTTACAGCGAAAGCTACGAGAGAGGAACTTTTACTCGGAGAAAAAGTCGAAAATGTAATAGTAAGTGGTGCCTCAGGTGGTGTAGGAAGTATGGCGGTAATGATGTTAAGTAAACTTGGTTGTAACGTTACAGCTATAACTGGAAAAGATAGTAATGTGGATTATTTAAAATCTCTAGGTGCAAAAAGTGTAATAAATACAAGCGAAATGACTAAAGATGCTAGACCTCTTGATAAAGGATTGTGGGATGGTGCTGTAGATACTGTTGGTGGGAAAGTATTAGAAAATATTCTCGCCCAAACGAAAGATGGTGGTATTGTTTCTGCTTGTGGAAATGCAGCAGATATTAAGATAAATACAACTGTGATGCCATTTATTATTAGAGGTGTTAAATTATGGGGTATAAATTCTGTAACTGCTTCAATTAAAAGAAGACAATTTTTGTGGAATGAAGCAGGAAAACTTTTAGACTTTGAAATTCTTGAAAAATCAATCAAAGAAATATCTTTAGATGAAGTAATCAATATATATCCAAAAATGCTTAAGGGTGAAACTTCAGGGAGGTATTTGATTAACTTAAATAAATAATGGACTGGGACAAATTAAAAATATTTCATGCAGTTGCGGAAGCGGGAAGTTTTACCAGCGCTACAGTAAATTTAAATTTAAGTCAATCTGCTATAAGTAGACAAATTCAATCTTTAGAACAAGATCTTAATGTTCAATTATTTGAACGTCATGCAAGAGGTTTAACTCTTACAGAAAATGGTGAATATGTGTTTAAAACAGCCCATGAAGTTATAAGTAAATTAAAAGAAGTTGAAACATCATTAGGTGATCAAAAAAATAAACCCTCTGGAAAACTGACAATTACCACTGTGAGAAGCTTTGGTACCCATTGGTTAACACCTAGAATTCAAGAATTTATGAGACTTAACCCAGAAATTGAAATCGAACTTGTTTTTGATGATAAAGAGCTGGATTTAAGTACAAGACAAGCAGATATTGGTATTTTTATGAGAAGACCTAAACAATTAAATTATATTCAAAAAAAATTAGTCGATATAAAATACTACATTTATGGATCAAATCGATATCTAGAAAAAAATGGTATGCCAAAAACAATAGGTGATTTAAATAAACATAAATTTATATCTTTTGGCAAAGGGGCTCCTTCACCTGTATACAATCCAGACTGGGCTTTAAAACTTGGTATGTATGATGGAAAAAAAAGAAAGTCTATAATGAAAGTTAATAGTGTAATGGGACTTCTCCTTGCCGTTGAGTCAGGAGTAGGTTTAGCAGCATTACCAGAGTATTTAGTTTATAATTCAAATAATCTAATTAAAGTGTTACCTAAATCTGAAGGTCCTATTACTGAGGCTCATTTCGTTTATCCCCAATCTCTTAAAAATACTGCAAGAGTGCAAGCTTTTAGAAACTTTTTATTCAGTAAAATAGGTGATTGGAAATCCTAAAATTTAAAAAAATCAATAATTTCAATTATATAAGTTTACCTGCGACATAATTGAGATTGATAATCATTATCATTGAGAATAGTTATCATTCACATTTAATAATAATAAAACTAGGAGATAAATGAAAAAAATATCAATTTTTGCATTAATTGCGTCTCTATTTGTTTCAGCTTTTGCTGTTGCAGATGAAGTAAACGTTTTTAATGCACGACACTATAAAGCAGACGCTGAGCTTTATTCCAAGTTTACAAATATGACTGGTATTAAAGTTAATTTGATAAATGGAAAATCAGGTGCTTTAGAGAAAAGAATCATAAGTGAAGGTGCAGATTCTTCAGCTGACTTATACATCACAGCAGATGCTGGAAGATGTGGTGCTATGGATGCAAAAGGTACTCTTCAAGGTGGTTTGACTTCTGCAGCGATTAAAGATGCTGTTCCAAAAAGTTTTAGAACAAACAAATGGGTTGGAATCGCAAAAAGAGCAAGAATAATTTATTATTCACCAGAGAGAGTTACTGGTGCTGAATTATCTGGAATGACTTATGAAGGTCTAGCTGATCCTAAATGGAAAGGTAGATTAGTTATAAGAAAATCTAGCAATATTTATAATAAATCTCTTGTAGCGTCTTTAATTAAAAATAATGGAAAAGCTGCAACGGCAGCATGGGCTGAAGGAGTTGTTGCAAACATGGCAAGAACACCAACAGGTAATGATAGAGCTCAAATTATGGCAGTCGCAGCTGGTGAAGCTGACATTGCAGTAGCTAATACTTACTACTTAGCTCTTATGTTATCTGGAAAAAAAGGTGCAGAGCAACAGGAAGCTGCAAAAAAAGTAAAAGCTTTCTTTCCTAATCAAAATGATAGAGGAACGCACATGAATGTTAGTTGTGCTGCTTTAGTAAAAGGTGCACCTAATAAAGCTAACGCTGTTAAACTTGTAGAGTTTTTATTAACTCCAGAGTCTCAAGAGCATTTTACAAATAATACTTTTGAGTTTCCAATGATTAATGGTGTTTCACCAAGTCCATTAGTAGTCAATAATTTAGGATTAGATTTCAAACAAGATATGAAAACTAAATTAGCTTCTTATGGAAAAAATCAAGCTGCTGCAGTAGAAGTAATGACAGCTGCTGGTTGGAAGTAATAATGGTGAAAGAAAAAGAAAAATTTATGTCTGATATTGATTTAAATAAATCTTCCGAAGCATGTTCCCCATGTAGTTTGGAGTGTGAAAAAATCAATAAAAGAATAAATAACAGAAAGCTTTCAGAGATTGATACAAAGGAAGTTCCGCATCTCCTTAAAGTATTTGATTTTTGATTTTTCTTCTAAGTGTCCATATCTGTTAATCAGGTATGGGCACTAAACGAGAAATTCTTCTTCTGTTGAAAGAGTGTTCATTTAACTAAGTTGTCTCCTTATTACTTTGGACACTCTTTGAACAGAAAACTTGCAAATTAGCTTCTTGGCAATTCTGTAAAACTATCTTTAAAACTCATAATATTATATAAAAACTTATGTTAAAAAATTTGAATATATGGTTTATTTTTTCTCTACTAATATCTTTAACAGTAATAATTCCAATTTTAACTGTATTCTCAAGTTTTTTTGAAAATACCTCTAATTATTTTGAAATTCTTAAAAATACGTTTCTTTTTGAATATACATTAAATTCTATATGTTTGTTAGTAAGTGTATTAATTTTAACATTCATTATAGGAACTGGTTCAGCTTATTTGGTATCTTTTTATGAGTTTCCTTTAAGCAATTTTTTTAAATGGGCACTAATTTTATCATTTGCTGTTCCACCATATATTTATGCCTATTCATTGACTGCTTTCTTTGAAAATTATGGAACAGCCTATACAATTTTAAAAAATCTATTTGGAGAAGCGAACTACAATACGCACATCCCCAAGTTTGATGGAATGTTGGGGAGTATATTATCAATTTCTTTCTCGTTATTTGGATATGTTTACATCCTTACTAGAGCATCTTTTCTATATCAGTCACAACATTTAATAGATCTTGGAAAAAATCTTGGTTTTACAAATCTTAAATCTTTTTATTCAATAATTCTTCCATCAGCAAGACCTGCTATTGTTGCTGGATTATCTTTAGTAGCCATGGAAACTTTAGCTGAATTTGGAGCAGTTGACTTCTTTTCAATAAATACTTTAACAACTGGAATCTATAATTCTTGGATAGCTTTTGATGATTTAGCTTTTGCAAATCAATTGTCATTTTTCTTATTATTATTTATATTTGCTTTATTTATCATAGAAAACTTGTCTAGAAAAAAAGCTAAATACCATTTTAATGCAAGAGGTGGATTTAAAAGAAAAGAAAAATTAAAGTTAAATAAATCTAAATCTTTATTTGCTTTTATATTTTGTTTTCTAATCTTTTTTTTAAGTTTCTTATTTCCTTTGAGTCAAATGTTATATTGGACAATAAAATTTCCTGAAAATTTATTAGATTTAGATGTAATTAATCTTTTTTTAAACACTATTTATTTAGTTTTTTTATCGAGTATAATTTTGATATTATTTTCTTTAATTTCAAATTATGGGAATAGAGTTTCAAACAATAAAATACTAAATATATTTTCGACTTTATCTATTTCAGGATATGCTATTCCCGGAGTTATTTTGGCAGTCGCTTTTATTACTTTTATTGCATGGTTTGATGAAAATATTATTAAAACTTTAGGCTTCTTATCTATTAAAAAAATATTTTTTGGATCTATATTGGGTCTCGTTTTAGTCTATTTTATTAGATTCTATTCTTTGGCTTTTAATGGAATTAAGTCGGGTTATGAAAAAATTAATATTTATGTTGATGAAAGTGCGTATTTACTTGGATATTCGAAAAGAAAAACTTTTATGAATATTCATGTTCCATTTTTACGGAACTCGCTTTTATTCGTAGGTATTTTAATTTCTCTGGAAATTATTAGGGAATTACCTATTACTCTGATTTTGAGACCCTTTAATTTTGAGACATTCGCAACAACTGCTTACATTTCTGCGTCAGAGGATTTATTGGAAGCAGCAGCAGTTCCATCGCTGTTTTTGATTTTAATTGCTGCATTATTTATTATGATTACATCAAAATATATTTTAAGAGATAATAATGAGTAAAAATTTTTTTGAAATTAAAAATGTTACTTTTTCTATAGGTGGAAAAAATAAAGTAAATGATGTAAATATTTTTATAAAAAATGAGGGGGACATAATATGTATTCTTGGACCTTCTGGTATTGGAAAAACAACAATGTTAAGAACAATAGCGGGTCTTGAAAGAATAAATAAAGGTGAAATTATTTTAAAAGATAAAGTTCTTTCATCTGATAAAATTCATATTGAGCCAGAAAAAAGAAATATAGCTTTATCTTTTCAAGAAAATTCTTTATTTCCTCATTATTCAGTAGATAAGAATATTCATCTTGGTGTGAAAAAAAATTCTCCAACTAATAAAAATATAGATTCTAAAGAGATAATAAAAATCTTAAATATTGAGGATATTTTAGATAAATACCCACACCAAATAAGCGCTGGTGAGGCACAAAGAGCTTCTCTAGCAAGATCTCTTATTTCACAACCAGACCTTTTATTACTTGATGAGCCTCTATCAAATGTAGATCAAAGTTTTAAGGAAGACATTCAGGTAGCTTTAAAACAAATGTTAAATAAAAATAAAATTACTACAATTGTAGTTACCCATGACTCATATGAGGCTTTTTATCTTGGCAACAAATGTGCGCTTATTTTAGATAATGAAGTAAAGCAATTTGATGATCCATATAATGTTTATCATTTTCCAAATTCAGTTGAGGTTGTTAATTTTCTTAATAGGGGCATTTTATTACCAGCGAAAGTTACAGGTGGAAATTCTCTGGAAAATGATGATCTAGGTATTATTAGGGGTAAATTTATTAAGCATTACCCAACAGGTTCTAGTGTACAATTACTACTTCAGCCAGAAGATCTAGAACATGATGATGATAGTAATTTAAAGTTAGAGGTGGTGGACAGAAAATTTAGAGGAACAAACTTCATTTATACATTAAAAACACCTAGTAATAGACTGATACCAGTTGCGGTTCATAGTCATCATTGGGAGCAACATGAAGTTAATGAAAAATTTGGCATAAAAAGACCAATTGAGCTTGAACATATAGTTTGCTTTTAATAAAACAAATCATCAATTTTAATGAGTAATTTAAAAGTTTTTTTAAAAGGTATTATTGATGTCAGTCCGTTAATGATACCAGTTGTACCATTTGGTTTGATATTTGGTGTATTGGCTATTGATATTGGATTTACTCCAATTGAAACGATGGCAATGTCTTTAATAATTTTTGGTGGTGCATCGCAAATAGTTCTTTTACAATTATTTTCAGGTGGTGCTTCATCACTTGTAATTATAAGCTCTGTAGGAGCTGTCAATTCCCGACATTTACTTTATGGTGCTGTAGTTTCAGAGCATTTATCGGATCTTAAACTAGTTTGGAAAATTATTATTTCATATTTTTTAATTGATCAGGCATTTGCAATATCGAATGATTACCTAAAAAAAAATAAAGATAGTAATAGATATTTTCATTTAGTTGGTGGGGGAGCTACTTGTTGGGTAATTTGGCAGTCAACTACCTTATTAGGAATTATATTAGGAGCGGCAATTCCAGAAAAATTAGGATTAAGTTTTGCTGTGCCTCTTACATTTCTGGCTTTATTAGTTAATGACTTTAGAAAATTTATAAATGTAATTGTAATAATAACTTCAGGTTTAGTAGCTACACTAGGTTATAATTATATTCCTTTCAAAGCATATGTAATAGTAGCTGCTTTAGCAGGATTAATTACAGCAATGATACTAACTACAAAAATGAAAAAAAATGAGTAACTGGGCATTAATTTTATATTGTGGGTTTATAACTTATTTAACAAGATTTTCTATGATCGCTTTAATTAAAAAAGAGATGTTTAATGATAGAATTAGAGAGGTACTATCCTTTGTGCCTTCAGCAATATTCCCGGCAATAATTTTTCCTGCAATTTTTATTAATGATAAGGGCTTATTTGAAATAGATGATAACCCTAAGATTTTAGCGGCAATAATTGCAATGATTATTGGTATTTTCTCTAGAAGTATAATTGCGACAATATTTTCAGGATTAGCTTCTTATTGGTTTTTAATATTTGTAGTATAAGTTTTTATGAAAAAATTATTTGTAGCTATATTTTGTGTTTTTGCATTTAGTGCAAATGCTTTAGAGAAGAAAACAACTTTTGATAAAGATTTATTCAACAAAGCTCAATCAGAAGGTAAAGTGGTTGTAATAAATTCTTGGATTAAATATTGTACTTCTTGTGCTAGCCAAATGAAAGCCTTAAACAAATTAAAAGATGAATTTAAAAATGTTGAATACTTCTCATTTGAAGTAACAAATAGAGATATTGCTGACTTTCTTAAAGTTCAGTACCAAACTACTTTATTAATTTTTAAAGATAATAAAGAAGTTCATAGAAGTATTGGAGTAACTAAAAAAGACAAAATTTACGAAGCAATAAAATCTTCGATTTAAATTAAGCGCCCAACTTAATATTTTTAGAAACATTAGTATCTATCTCAACTGGTTTTTTTAAATTTAAGTTACTCATAATATCGATGTATTCGTCAACACTACTGACTTGTAGCCTTGGGTTAAACTTTTTCTCTTTTCCAATTGTGCTAACTTTTTCACCTTTATAATCGTGAGCAGGATATAATAGTGTATTCTCTGGTAACTTTAACAGCTTATTAAATATTGAATTATAAGCATCCTTTGCATTACCATTTTGAAAATCTGTTCTACCAGTTCCGTTAATTAACAAAGTGTCTCCTGAAAAAAGATAATTGTCCATGAGAAAACTATAACTATCAGAAGTATGCCCGGGAGTGTACATGGCTCTTATTTTTAGATTATCTAAATTTATATATTCATCATCTTTTACTTTTATTTCGACAGTCTCAGCTGGAGTATGTTCCCCCATAATTGTTGAACACTGAGTTATATCTTTTAACTTTGCTGCTGCTGTTACATGATCAGCGTGAATATGAGTATCTATTACTTTTACTAATTTTAAATCAAGTTCACTTAATAATTTTATGTAAATATCAACATTTTCTAAAACAGGATCAATGATAAGAGCTTCTCTTCCTTTGGATGAGGCAATTAAGTAAGTGTAAGTGCTAGATTTTTGATCAAAAACTTGTTTAAAAATCATAACTAAATATTATCATATATATATGGAAACCACTACATTTGACTGGTCATGTAAAAACACATGGAATCAAAGTGCTAAAAATACTGCTTGGTGTTTATTAGGTTGTGCAATTGGTGACTTTGGAACTATTTTATTTTTTCAATTAACTAAAATACCTTTTGCTGTATTTGCGATAATGACTTTAGCAATTATAAATGGACTTATTACAAGTATAATTCTTGAAACAATCATTCTCATGAGACAAAAATTTTCTTTTAGGAATGCACTAAAAACTGCAATGGGTATGAGCTTTATATCAATGATCAGTATGGAAATAGCAATGAATTTGACTGATTATTTTTTAACAGGTGGTGCAATCTTAACATGGTGGGTAATACCAATTATGCTATTAGTTGGTTTCTTAACTCCTTGGCCTTACAATTATTGGCGATTAAAAAAGTTTAATATTGCGTGTCATTAAAGAATTGGGATAACAAAACTTGGCTTTCCTCAACAGACTATATCAAGGCTTTTAATAACTTTTTAATAAGACAGATCAAATTAGATAAGAATTCTAGTATTTTAGATATTGGTTGTGGTAGGGGTAAAATAATTGGCAATTTATCCTCAAAACTAAGATTAAACAAAATGCCATTAGGCATAGACATCGAAAAACATAAAGATAGAGATAAAAGAATAGTTTTTACTAAGTTAAACGCGTTAAAATTTCTTAAAAACAATAAAAAAGAGTTTGATTTAATATTATTAAAACAAACTATTCATTTTTTTGAATATAAAGAAATCAAAAAATTGATATTCCTTTGTATGAAAAGTCTTAAGAATAAAGGTAAACTAATAATATTTACACTGGAAACTAAAAGAAATGAGATACCAGCTTTTTCATTAATGAAAGATAGATTGAAAAAATCGCTTAGAAGAGATCAAAAAATTATTGAATTTTTATCAAATTCTTATCCGGGGAATATTAAAAAAAAATTTTCCTATAAAGTTAAAATATCAAAGAAAAAATACATAAAAATGATTAAAGACCGATATATTTCAACATTATTAAATTTTCGACAAGGTGAAATTTTAGAAGGCATAGAAGAAATTAGAAAAAAATATAAAGAAAAAATCTATTTTAATGACAAATTAATTTGCCTTATTTTAAAGAAATAATTTTTTATTTCTTAAGGGTTCGCTCTTTCGTTCTTCAACCAAAAGAGCTCCCTTAAGTCGCCTTTTTGGCATTTAAGTCCGAATGGACTTTAAGTTTTTTGTTTTTGTTTTTATGAAATTTAAAGCTACCCAGCTAAGTGTCAGGTGGCATTTGATTCATTAAAACTACCTCCTTAATTAGAAGATAAATTTCAACAAGGTTGTATTCAAGAAATATATTTAATTAATTTATAAATAAATATCTTGAATACAACCTAACAATTTATTATTCTTCGCACATCTTAAAAAAACTTCACTTAAAAATAGAAAATTAAAAATTGCTTTGAGATTTAATATCTATATTGTTTCATTATGAAATATGTAAAAGGATTAATTAACTTACTTGTAAGCTTAATAGTTTCTACGATTATTATTTACGCTATAAATATTGCTGCAGGCTTTGCTGGAGCTGATTACACATTTAGTCATGGGGAAACATTTGTAATTTGGATACTAATGGCAATATTAGTCAATAATTGTTTTAACAAATAATCTATATATTGAATTTTCTTTTCAAATGTTTGAGTTTTCCCTCGGTACTATCATAATCTATATAACATCCTTGTAAAAAACGATCGCCATCATTTGCATTGAATTCTGTTCTTCCATGAAGAAGTCTATGATTGTCCATCATAAGCAGATCTCCAGGTCGTAATTTAAACTCAATTCTGAATTTCTCTGAGTTGTACATATCTGAAATCTTATTCCTTGCAGAATAGTATAATTCTAACTTTTCTTTTTCCATTAATGGAACAAAGTCCAGTCTAGGGCTAAATCTTACTTGTTTTAATCTATTATTTTCGTCAAGCTGGATCATCTCAGCCCAATCTTCTAGAACAACATTTTCATCAACAAACTGAAATCTAACTTTAATCTCAGTTAAAATTTTGTAAAAATCTGGATGTTCTTTTTTTAGAGCTTCAGTTACTGCAAGACCATCCACAAGTGTTGATAAACCACCTTCTACCTCATTTTGAATACAATGAAGTAATTGTATACATGGAACTGGTTTTCTATAAGGATTATCAGTGTGAGGCGCCAAAGGTAAAGAGGTATAGGCAAGATCATTTGGGTTAGGTTTTGATTTTACATTAAAAAACTCACCAAAATTTGTTCTACGAATACTTCCTATTGAATTAGCAAAATTTACAATAAAATTGTTTTCTATTGGAACATTTTCGAAAATTACAAATCCATACTTATAAAAATCTAGTAATGACTCGTACATTACTTTTTCTTCAAAAAAGTTTTTACTAAAATTAAATCTATTCTTATTTTGAAAACTTGAGTCCCAACTTATCTTATTAAAATGATATAATTCATTATCTTTCTCAAATTCTTTTAATATATTTTCTATTACAAGTTTAGCATGAGCCCCATCTTTAAAACTAACCTCAAGAAATTTATCTGAAATGTTAATTTTTGAAATTTCAGGAGTTTTTTTAAGCATAGTGGGGTCAAATAATCTTTGTTGAGTTTTTTGATCTAAAAATTCTTCGCTATTTACTCTCTCTCTAAGCCAGAATGGATGTATTTCTTTTTTTGAACCTTGTTTTTCAAAAAATACTTTATTATTTGATAATTCAATTTTCATATAATTATCATAGGATTATTTAAAATTTTGCTTTAATCAATAGAAATTAAATAGTAATAGTCGCATGTGTCTAAATTAAATTCTTCAGATTTTAAAAGGTATTCTAAGTTTGTTAATAACTTAGCGAAGAAACTTACTCAATTTTATTACTCTAAACTAAACAAAACATTCAAAATTTCAAATAAACTTCAAGGAAGAGGATATGACCCAGTTACATCCTCAGACAAGGCATTTGAAAAATTAATTAGAAAAGAAATTAATAAAAAATTTCCTAGCCATCAAATTATAGGTGAAGAATTCGGTTCGAAAAAAACAAAGAGTGATTTTACCTGGGTAATAGATCCAATAGATGGAACTAGATCATATGTAATAGGTAATCCAACCTGGAGTAATTTAGTTTCTTTAAATTACAAGGGCAATCCAGTTATTGGATTAGCAAACTACCCAGTACTTAAAAAATATTATTTTAATGTCTCAGATAAAGCTGCCTATGTTGTTGATCAAGGAAAAAAAAGAAAAATAAAAGTAAATAATAAAATTTTATTTAAGAATATAAAAATGTCTGCAGCTTTTCATGGAATGCTTTCTTTAAATAAACAAAAAAAAATACCTCAAATTTTAAAGTTAATGCAATTTCCATGCGCAGATGCTTTAAGTTATTCTCATTTAGCAGAAGGTAAAGTGGATGTTGTAATTCAATGTGGAAATAAAATTTGGGATATTCATCCTTTGATACCAATAATTAAAGCAGCTGGCGGGGTTGTAAGTACTTGGAAAAATAATGATGCAATCAAAGCTGGCAATATAATTGCCTCAGCAAATAAAAGTATTCATAATAAAATTCTTAAAATGATTAAACCAGTAACTAAGTAGTTTTTCCGTAGGTATTTAATAAAATTACACCAATTATAATTAAAGCAATTCCGATGATGCCATAGATATTTGGCATTTGATTATATTTAATTATACCAAAAACAGCGATAGCAGTAATCGTTAGTCCACCATAAGTAGCATAAGTAAAACCAACAGGAATTACAGACATTGCCTTAGATAAAGAGTACATACAAACACACATAAAAACTAAACATGCAATTGTAGGATTTAATTTTGTAAATCCGTCAGAAATTTTAGCAAAACTATTTGCACTAATTCCAGTCAAAATTCCCAATGTTAAAAAAATATATCCTGAAAAAATACTCATTATTTAAGATTATGATTATTTAGTAATTTTATCTACAAACTTTTTTGCAACTGGACCAACTAATAATGCTGCTGTTATAGCGATAGGGAGTCCAACCACCCAAGCCTTTAAGAATCTATTTAAATACCCCTTATCAAATCCAGTATTTACAAAAGTAATAATTAAAGTCATAAGCAGACTCATTCCAAAGCCCATTACTAAAATAAATAAAAGATTAGAGTATTTTTTGGGAAACATTATTTTTTTGACCAATTAATTGCGTCTTCCATTCTATCATCTCCCCAAAATATTTCATCTTTGACAACAAAGGATGGACTACCAAAAATTTTATTTTTTCTAGCAGAGTCAGTATTTGAATTATAATTTTCTATTATTTCTTTTGAATTAGCTTGAGCAATAATTTCATCCTTGTTTAAATTTAACTCTTTGCAGACTTCACCTAAATTAGGATCTATTGCTGGTTCTTTACTTTCTTGAAACCATTTTTTATATGAAAGCCTTACGTAGTCTATACCCCATTCTTTGTTTAGGCCGAGTATTGCAATTTGATTTGCTAAATCAAATTCTGATAATGGATAGGGGACAGGTGTTTTAGCAAAAAAACCATATCCCTCAGCTCTTCTCTCAATATCCCTCCACATATAATTAACTTTATTTAATTTATCTTTAGGAAAAGGAATATTATTCATTTCCTTCATAATTGCTCTTACACTAAAAGGTTTCCAATTAAACTTAACTTGATTTTTCTTTTCAACTTCAAGAATTCTAGTTACAGATAAATAAGTGTATGTACTTCCTATAGAGAAAAAAAAATCAATATTAACCATTTACTTGAGGTTAATTTGCCCAACCATTCCAACTTCATAATGCCCAGGCATATTACATGCCATCTCTAAAGAAATGTTCTTAGAAAATTTCCAAATTATTTCCCCAGTTTCATTGGGCTCAAGTAAAACACTATTTGCATGTGAATGACCCATACTATGGTCTTTCTTAGACATCTCTTTCATTTTTTTTCGATCAATCTTATCAGCTAAAAGTATTTCATTCTCTACTAGTTTCATCATTTCTGGTCGATGTTTAACGTGCATTTCTTTAGTGCCAATATTATACTCATGAACAAGATTACCCAAGTTTTTTACAATAAACTTTATTGTTTCACCTTTTTTTACATCGATGTTTTCTGGATAATAATAATTATCATGCATTTCGATTTCTATTACTCTATCAACTTTGTTTGGATCCCCTTTTTCACCAATCATATTCATTGAAGCTGAATAAGCTTTTGTAGACAGAATAAATACAAAAATACTTATTAAAAAAATTCTCATCATTATGATATCTTTGTTGCGCCTGTTTCGAGACTTATAATTTTACCATCTTTATATTTGTAAACTGCCATTACCGCTTCAACATTTCCGTCATTAAATGTTACAAACGAATGATGAACGCCGATTTCATCATTTTCATAGATAATCCTTGATTTATCCTGATTGATGTCACCACTCATTGCCCATTTAATAACGTCAGCTTTTCCTAATGAATTTCCAGATTTATGCATAGTAAATTTAAAATCATCATGCAAAAGTTCGTTCATTATAGCTTCATCTTTATTTTTAATAGCGCTGGTGTATTTCTCCATCATAGACATATTTACTCTCCCCACATTCCATGAAATTCATAAACAACAGCCGGTTCATTTCCAACTACCCAACCATCGTGTCCGGGCTGAATTGAATAAGCATCCCCAGCTTTATAAGTTAGTTCAGTTCCATCATTATGTTTTGCACAAACAGCCCCTGAAACAATTACACCTAAATGTGTTGCCTGACAGCTATCACCACCAACTGTAGGTTTGATATCTTTTGACCATTTCCATCCAGGTTGTAAAGTAAGTTTCATTACTCTTTGATTTCCAACTTTGACTGCTTCAATCTTTGCATTATTAAAGTTTTCATTTACTTCATCTGCTTTATCAAAAGTTTTTACTTCTACTCCGGCCATTGTCCCTCCTTAATCGTTAAATATAACTCTCATTTCATCCTGAATAGTTCCTTCTTTAAAAACATCCTTCATTTTTTTTTGAAGTTCTATAAATTTAGGATCTGCAGACATATTTTGATCATTTTGAAATGCTTTGTCTGTAAATTGTTCACCAATAAGAGTTTCTCTCACTGTTCTAGGATTTCCACCGACTTGAAATGAAAAATAAACCTCATGATCAGGATAATGCTTCTTTCTTACTTCAGCTAGTCCCTTAGAAATTTCCATAGCTTCATTAAGTTTATTATCATAAACACCGATGGTTCTTGTATAGATTACTTTCATCCTTAGGCGTTATAATCCATTACATTGTCTTCACATTCAACAAAATTATGAGGTTCAAAGAAATCATTCATTTGACCTAATTGCTTGTTAATTGCATCAGTATCTGTTCCTTTCCACCAACAAAACATTGTTAAAGTGTCACCGGGAGTATTCCATGTCATTTGACATTTTGCACTATCCCCAGTCATTGATTTAACAATATCTTCCATTTTCATTGACCCAACCATTTCCATCATTTTTGCTTTAGCTTCTTTAGATTTAAATGTGTGAGTAACCATATAATTTTTCATTTGTATTTTCCTTTTTGTTATAAATTTATTTTTTAATTAGCTTTTGAATAGATCTAAAGCTTTACCTAAAAGCTCCTCAGATTTAGCATGGTCACCTGCGTTGTGAGCATCCATACCCTTATCTCTTAACTCTTGAGCCTTTTTAATTTTGTCATCAATATTCTTTGCCATCATTGGGCAAGAACCAGCATAAGCTGAGCTAGTAAATAGCACTAGACACAATGTAATTATTATCTTTTTCATTTTTTCTCCTTTTGTTTAATAGATCCCTGACTCTGCTATTTTTTTTATTTCACTTTCAGACCCAGAAATTAGTTTATATATAAAATTATCACAGGCTTTTGTTGTCTCTTCTTCATATGGCTTGCCATAACGATCATCCACAACTTTCAATAATTCTTTATTAAGTTTGCCTTCTTTCAAGCCCTCTTTTACCAAATAAGAACTTAAAAATTTTTTTGCTGCAAATGAGTGTACAATTTTTTCTAATTTAAGCTCTCCCTGAGGTATCATACTATTTGCATAATAAATTCCAGTACATTCAATTGTTTTTGCTTTATCGTTATCGCTCATACCAGCATAAGCTGCGTTGCAAATCACTATAAACATTAAGGCTGTAAAAATTTTTTTCAAAAAATTAATATAAGGTTTGAATTACTTTCTTAACTCTTTCGGCGCCATTAGGGATTGTACTTTCAATAAATGAATGACACACATCAGTTTTTGCTTTGTCATATTTAGAGCCATAGTATTTATCTACAGCTTTATTAACACCATCGTCCCACTCTTTTTCTGGTACTCCTGTTTCTAGAGCGTAGGATTTCATTACTTTAACCGAAGCCATTGATTTCTCTTTCATGCTGTATTCGAATTGTTCACCAGATGGCAGGAAGTAGTTTGCCATATAAATACCACTACATTCCCATGCTTTAGATTTATCGCTGTTACTCATTCCTGCAAATGCAATGTTATTTATAGATATAAAAAAAAGAATTATTAAAAATTTTTTCATTTAAAATTTTTAACTCTTTTAAGTGTTAAGATATATGCGATATTATAGCCAGCTAGGGACAGGTAGCTTTTTTTCCTCTAAAAAAGATTTATTAAACATCTTTGAGTTGTATTTATCTGACTTATCACAAAGGATTGTTACAATTGTTTTTCCTGGACCAAGTTCTTTTCCTAATCTTATTGCTCCTGCAATATTAATTCCACAGCTAGTTCCCAAACTTAAACCCTCGTTTTGAATTAAGTCATAAAGAATTGGGAGCGCTTCATGATCATCAATTGAATATGCATCATCAATTTTTGCATTTTCAAAATTTTTTGTGACACGACTGGATCCTATTCCTTCAGTAATAGAACCTCCTTCAGATTTTAATTCACCATTCTTTATATAATTATAGAGCGCTGATCCTTTTGGATCAGACAGAAAAATTTTTACATCTTTATTTTTCTCTTTCAGAGCATTACTTACACCTGAAATTGTTCCACCTGTGCCGGACGAACAAACAAATCCATCAACTTTTCCATCTGTTTGATCCCAAATTTCTTTACCAGTTCCTTCATAATGGCCTTTTGCATTTGCAACATTGTCGAACTGATTAGCCCAAACAACTCCATTATTGTTTGTTGGTCTTAATTCATCTGCCAAACGTCCAGCAATTTTTACAAAATTATTTTCATCTTTATAAGGTTTAGCTGGAACTAATTTTAATTCTGCACCCATGTTTCTGATAGTATCTTTTTTTTCTTGTGTTTGATTATCATTCATCACAATAATTGTTTTATAGCCAAGTGAATTTCCTAAAAGTCCTAATCCAATACCAGTATTACCTGCAGTTCCCTCAACAATAATTCCACCTTTAGATATTAATTTTTTTTCCTGAGCATCTCTTATTAAAGCAAGAGCTGCTCTATCTTTTACTGAACCGCCTGGATTCATAAACTCTGCTTTACCATAAATATTACATCCAGTAATTTCCGATGCTGCTTTTAATTTTATAAGTGGGGTATTACCAATTGAATCGATGAAGTTATTTCTAATATGTGTCACTATTCTTCCTTATCTGTAACAGCATAAGGTTTAAATCCTTTAGTAGCATCACCAACACGTTTAGCAGGAATTCCAACCATTATAGATTTTTCTGGTACATCTTTTGTTACAACTGCGTTTGCACCAATTAAAGAATTTTTACCAACGACAACTGGTCCAAGAATTTGAGCTCCAGATCCAACAACAACATTATCTTGTAACGTTGGGTGTCTTTTTATATTTCTTTGGTCATTTGAATTTATACTGGGCGCAATACCACCCAGAGTTACGTTATGGTAAATAGTTACGTTCTCTCCTATCTCTGAGGTTTCACCAATAACAACACCCATGCCATGATCAATAAATAAATTTTTTCCAATTTTTGCCTTTGGATGAATTTCAATTCCAGTCAAGAATCTTGAAAATTGAGAAATGATTCTTGCAATAAGATCGAATTTTGCAATTGCAAAAAAATTTGCAATTTTATGAAAAAAAATAGCTTTAACGCCTGGGTAAGTTAATACCAAACTTAACTTTGATTTTGCCGCAGGGTCTCTGTCTATTATAGATTGTAAATAATCATTCATAATATTTGTACTCTTGATATCAAAAGTTGGAGGATATATAGTTGTTTTATTAACTTTTTAAAGGATTTATTATGTACAGAAATACTAATTGTTTTCATCTAGCAATACCATGTGGCGACTTAGAAACTGCAAAAAAGTTTTATAGTGAAACACTTGGATGTAGATTAGATAATTCAGCACAAGAGTGGGCTGATGTTGATTTTTGGGGTAATGAATTAACTCTACACGCAAGTGAGCACAAACTAGATAATGAAAGACATGATGTAGATATGGGTAATGTATCTGTTCCTCATTTCGGTGTTCATTTGTCTAGAAAAGATTTTGATACTCTAAAAAATAGATTGAAAGAAAAAGGTGCTAAATATTATGACGAGCCTTACTTAAGATTCAAAGGCACTAAATATGAGCAAGAAACTTTTTTCATTAAAGATCCTAATGAGAATGTTTTAGAGATTAAAACTCTTACTGCAAATCCAGGTTAAACAAAAATTTAAAAACCTTAAAAGCTATTAGATGGAATATCTAGTTTTAGGGTTTGTAACTGGGTTAAGTTTAATATTAGCCATCGGTGCGCAAAATGTTTTTGTCATAGAACAAGGTTTAAAAAAACAACATGTTTTTTTAGTTTGTTTAATTTGCTCCATATCTGATTTAATTTTAATATTTTTAGGTATATTTCTTTTTCATTATTTTACTC
>CACPDT010000011.1 GCA_902632665.1 uncultured Pelagibacteraceae bacterium
TCTGACTGCTTTTATCTCCTCTACTGAAGCTACATCAAATTGATTAATACCACTTTTTAATAAAGTTTTAATTACCTCAGGATGAGGATTTGTTTTAACAGCATATAGAATTTTGCCTGGAAAGTTCTTCTGAAAAAACTTTGAAGCAGAAAGAATGGATTTCTTTCTTATACAATAAACTGGTTTGTCTGGTCTCAGTTGATTAACTAGTTCTTCAACTGACTTAAATTTTTGCATTTTTAGTGCCCCCCAAAAAAAATTTAACAAAAAAAAGTCTTTTTAATTAAAAAACTTTAATGAATCGAGCAATTAATTCAATACTTACTCAATGTAAAGCAAATAATGACCTATTGAATTGTGGAAAAAAATTCCCATATATGAATCATGAAAAACGAAGCTCCACTTCAAAATTTAGCTGATTTTAGCAATAAATCCTTAGTAATTGTTGATGATGATAATCCATTTAGAGAAAGATTGGCAAGGGCAATGGAAAAAAAGGGATTTGAAGTTATTCAAGCTGAGGGTGTGCAAAAAGGAATTGATACAGTTAAAGCAAAAAAGCCAGGATTCGCTGTTGTTGATTTAAGATTAGGTGATGGCAATGGTTTAGAGGTCGTAAAACAAATTCAAAATTCTAATCCTGAAAGTAGAATTATTATGCTTACAGGATATGGAAACATTCCAACAGCTGTTGCAGCAATAAAAGAGGGGGCAATCGATTATTTAGCTAAACCTGCGGATGCAGACGATGTTGAAAAAGCTCTTTTAGCTGATCCAGCTAAAAAAGCGGCTCCACCTGAAAACCCAATGTCTGCAGACAGAGTAAAATGGGAACATATACACAGAGTTTTTGAATTGTGTAACAGAAATGTTTCAGAGACAGCAAGAAGACTAAAAATGCACCGAAGAACTCTTCAAAGAATTTTATCTAAAAGATCACCTAAATAAGTTTTCTAAATTTAAAAATTTTCTTAGCAATAAGCACAAGCAAAGCTATCTTAAATATTTCAGCTAATAGAAAAGGCTTAACACCTAAATCGAATAAAGGTTTGTCCCATCCGATTAGTGTCCCTAACCACAAAATACCAAAAATATAGATTGTTGATACTGCAAGTATAAGTTTTGAGAAAATGATTAAAAAATTATCTTTCAATTTTACAAAAGAAGCTAAAAAACAAGCTGAAAGAAATCCAATTAGATAGCCCATTGTTGGACCCGTAAAATAAGCTAAACCTATTCCTCTTTCCGGGGAATTTGAAAACACGGGAAGACCTGCAATTCCTTCAATTAAATATAAACCAATTGTCGCAACACCTATTTTATATCCAAAGCTTATTCCAATAAAAAGAACTACAAAAGTTTGCATTGTCATTGGAACTGGATAGAAAGGAATTTTAATTTTTGCCGAGACAGCAAGTAACACAGAACCTAAAAAAATTACAAGTATTGATTTAATTATTTGGGCTTGTGTATTTTGCTTTATAAGTTCCATAAAAAATAATACTCTTATTTCTGTCTATAATCTATATTAATTTCTAATGGGAAAAATTAAAAAAACAGATCATTTTTATTTAATTGATGGATCAGGTTACATTTTTAGAGCGTATTATGCGTTACCACCATTAACGCGTAAAAGTGATGGGTTACCGACGGGTGCAGTGAGCGGTTTTTGTAGTATGCTTTTTAAACTTCTAGAGGACTCAAAGTCAAATCAAAATTTACAAAAACCAACACATTTTGCAGTTATATTTGACTCTGCTAGAAAAACTTTCAGAAACGAAATTTATAGTGATTACAAAGCTAATAGAGCTGAAGCACCTGATGATTTAGCTCCTCAATTTGATTATATCAGAAAATCAGTATTAGCTTTTAATTTACCTTCATTGGAATTGATAAATTATGAAGCTGATGACTTAATTGCAACGTATGTTGAAATGATTTTAAAAGAAGGTGCAAAAGTAACAATAGTGTCCTCAGATAAGGATTTAATGCAATTACATAAAAAAAACGTTCGAATTTATGATCCAATGAAAAATAAGTTTATTTCAGAGGAAGATATTAAAAATAAATTTGGTGTAGGTGCAAGCAAGGTAATTGATGTCCAGGCTTTAGCTGGTGATAGCAGTGATAATGTACCAGGAGTTCCTGGAATTGGTGTTAAAACCGCTGCAGAATTAATTAATAAATATGGAGACCTTGAAAAACTTTTAAAATCTGCTCATGAAATTAAACAAAACAAAAGAAGAGAAACACTCATTGAGAATAAAGATAAGGCTTTAATTAGTAAAAAACTAGTGACATTAAAAAGTGATGCTCCAGTAAATAAAAACCTAACTGATCTTGAATTAAAAAGTATTGATAAAGATAAACTCTATAAATTTTTGAGGGAGATGGAATTCAATAGATTGTTGAGTTCAGCTATCTCTACATATGGAGAACCAAATTTAACAAGTATCAAGAACGAGGTTAAAATTGAAAAAAATCAAAAAGCAATCAATAAAAAAGAATATTATCTAATTGAAAATTTGGACCAAATCGACAACTGGATAACTGAAGCTGAGGAGTTAGGTGAAGTTGCAGTAGATACCGAAACAAATTCATTAGATCCTCATCAGGCAGATCTAGTCGGTGTTTCATTAAGCTCAAAAATTGGAAAAGCTTGTTATATTCCTATCGGTCATAAATCTAACAAATGTATAGAAAAAGATTTAGTTTTAAAAAAGTTAAAACCTTTACTTGAGGATCCTAGTGTCAAAAAAATCGGTCAAAATATAAAATTTGATTTTATAGTTTTTTTCAAACACGGAATTAATATGACCTCAATGGAAGATACCATGCTGATGTCCTATGTTCTTGATGCAGGAAAAAATAGACATAATATGGATACATTGTCAGAAATTCATTTAAACCATAAAACAATATCTTTTAAAGATTTAGTTGGGACAGGAAAAAAGGAAATTAATTTCAGCGAGGTAGATGTTGAAAAAGCCAAAGATTACGCAGCTGAAGATGCTGATATCACATTTAGATTATACAAAAAATTTCAAAAAAGTTTAAAGGATGAAAAAATGATAAATATTTATGAGATATTTGAAAAACCTTTATTAAAAATTCTTGCCTTTATGGAAATAGAGGGAGTTAAGATAGATAATAAATTTTTAAAATCATTATCCAATAAATTTGAAAAAAAGATTATTAAAATTCAAAATGAAGTTTTTAAAATATCTAAAAAAGAATTTAATATTGCATCACCAAAACAACTGGGAGAAATATTATATAATGATCTTAAAATTGCAGATTTAAAAAAAACAAAAAAAGGGAGTTTTGCAACAAGTGCTTCGGTTTTGGAAGATTTAGCATTTAAAGGTCATAAGTTTCCCCAATTAGTATTGGACTGGAGACAATTATCTAAATTGAAAAATACTTACTCAGATTCCTTGCCGGAACATATCAATCCTAACACACAAAGAGTACATACCTCTTTTTTATTAGCAGCTACTACAACTGGCAGATTAGCATCAAGCGATCCAAACTTACAAAATATTCCGATTAAATCTGAGGATGGTAAAGATATTCGTAAAGCATTTATAGCCAAAAAAGATCATGTTTTAATTTCTGCAGATTATAACCAAATTGAGATGAGAATTTTAGCTGATTTAGCTGACGTGAAAGGATTAAAAAAAGCTTTCAAAAACAACGAAGATATTCATTCACTCACAGCTAGTCAAATTTTTAATGTTGATATAAAAAAAGTAAATCAAGATCAGAGAAGAAAAGCTAAAGCTATAAATTTTGGAATTATATATGGGATTTCACAATATGGATTAGCAAAACAAATTAATGTCACTAATCATGAAGCTGAGGAATTCCTTAATGCTTATTTTTTGAAATTTCCTGAAATTAAAATTTATATGGACCGAACAATAAAGTTTTGTAGAAAAAGTGGATTTGTGAATAATATTTTCGGAAGACGATCACATTTTATTAATATCAACGATAAAAACTATAATATTAGAAATTTCCAAGAGCGCGCAGCAATTAATGCTCCAATTCAAGGTTCCGCGGCAGAAATAATGAGATTAGCTATGATAAGACTTAATAAAAAATTAAGTGATGAAAAAAATCAAAATACAAAAATGTTGTTGCAAATCCATGATGAGTTAATTTTTGAAACCCCCAAAGAAGAAGCAAAAAGAATCAGTAAAATTATAATTGATGAAATGTCTAGTGTTGTTAAGAGTGAACAGCATTCTTTTTCCATACCTTTAACAGTTGATCTAAATACTGGAGAAAATTGGGGTACACTTCATTAATTTAATTGCCCAAATTAGAACAATTTAGTATTTTTATAATTGAGAATGCATAAACAAACAATTGCCCTTGTCGACGATGATAGAAATATTTTAACAAGTCTGAGCATAGCTTTAGAGAAAGAGGGATTTAAAGTTCAAACTTATATTGATGGTGAAAGCGCTTTAATTGGCTTAACTAGAACCCCACCGGATCTAGCAATCGTTGATATTAAAATGCCGAAAATGGATGGAGAAGAACTACTTAAAAAGCTAAGAAAAAAAACTTCGTTACCAGTTATTTTTTTGACCTCTAAAGATGATGAAATTGATGAATTGCTTGGGTTGAAATTAGGAGCAGATGATTTCATAAAAAAATCTGGAGGCTTTTCAATTAAAGTGTTGATTGAAAGAATAAGAGTGCAACTTAGAAAGAAAGATTCAAAAGAAATTATAGAGGAAAACAAAAGTATTATATCTCACGGTAAGTTAAAACTAGATCCTTCACAATTAGAGTGTGAATGGAATGGTAAACAATTGCCAGATAAACTTACTACGACTGAATTTTTATTAGTTAAGGAATTAGCAAAAAGACCAGGTATAATCAAAGAAAGAGCTCAGTTGATGGATATAGCCTATAGAGAAGATACCGATATAGAGGACAGAACAATAGATAGTCATGTAAAAAGAATAAGAAAAAAATTTAAAAAGGTTGACCCTGAATTTTCAGCTATAGAAACTAGATATGGAAGTGGATATAGGTGGAATGTTAGCTGATGTTAAGCAACCTTCTTAAAAACTTATCTATATTAAAAAAATTTTTGTTTATTAATTTTATTTTTTTTACAATTATTGGAATTTTTCTTTTTATTTACTTAAAAAATGTTCAACCAAATTTGATAAAAAAAAAATCATCCAATCACATTGAAGTGATTAATAATACAATTGATAATTTGACAAGACTAAATGTCGAATTTGTAGAAGATGACATCAGGAAATTTCTTTTTTCCACAAGATTTCTTTTTCAAAATTTAGATAGAGTGATATTTTTTGATAATCAACTAAACTTAATTGGTGATACAGATACCTTAGATCTTGATCCAAGATCATTTTCACAAAGATTAGATATTGTTGAATTTGAAGTGTTAACTGAAAAAAAAACTAGAGAAATCACTGAGAAAAAAAATATTGATGTTGGAAATAATAACGTTGTTTCTCTTAATGATGTACTTTTAAATTACGCATCCTCTAAAAATTTTGGAACACCTTTTACTTTTACCCAAGAAGAGTTCAATAAATTTAAGCTGACAACAATTAAAAATGTAATGCAAAAAGGTGAAAACATTGGTTATTTAGCTATTACAGAAAATGCAAATGATGTTAAAGCAGCTATAGATGAAAGAAAGACATTTGTAATTAGAACAGCTTTAGCTATTGGTTTAGTAATATTAATTTTCTCTTTTGTTTTAAATAGATATTTCTTAAAACCAATTAAAAATTTAGTAACTTATACTGAGACAATTAGAAATAAAGATCCGAAAGTTACTAATCTTGATATTTTAAAAAAAAGAAATGATGAACTAGGATTACTCTCAAAGTCACTAGATGATATGACACATGAATTAACTAAAAGGATTTCACATGCTGAAAATTTTTCAACAGATTTAGTTCATGAAATAAGAAATCCACTAGCTTCTCTCAAGAGTGCATCTGAAATTTTACATGATACGACTGATGTTGAACAAAGGATTAAATTAATTGATATTTTGAGTCATGATGTTCAAAGAATTGAAAGATTAATTACAGATTATTCACAAATGCTAAAAGATGAAGTTGCGTTAAGTAAAGAAAAAATTAAAAAACTTGATATCGAACCAATTATTAAATCAGTAGTAGATGATTTTAATAATATTTATAAATTAAAAAGAGGAATAAAAATTTCTTATTCGAACGATGGAAAAAACAAATATTTGATAAATGGAATAGAAAATAGGATTGAACAAATAGTTGCTAATCTTTTGGATAACGCAATATCTTTCAGTGGTGATAATAAAGATGTAATTGTTAAGGTTTCAAAATTAGAAAATGACAAAGTTTCAATCAATATTTTAGATGAAGGACAAGGATTTAAAGAAAAAGATACCAATAAAATATTTAAAAGATTTTATAGTAATAGACCTGATAAATTTGGACAACATTCAGGACTTGGTTTAAATATTGTTAAAAATTTAGTCGATTTACATAATGCTACAATAAGAGCATCTAATAGATTAGACAGAAAAGGAGCAAGTATGGAAATTATATTTCCAAATGCTTAAAGAGTTCTATTGATTAATTAATTCTTTATTGTTAGAAGACGCACCATGAAAGATTTCAAAGTTAAAGATTTGACCCAAGCTGAATTTGGAAGAAAAGAAATTTCAATAGCAGAGAGTGAAATGCCTGGCTTAATGGCTTTAAGAGAAGAATACTCTGGAAAGTCACCGCTAAAAGGAGCGAAAATTATTGGATGTCTGCACATGACTATTCAAACAGCTGTTTTAATTGAAACACTTGTTGCTTTAGGTGCAGAGGTAAGATGGTCATCATGTAATATTTTTTCAACTCAAGATCATGCAGCGGCTGCAATCGCCAAAGCTGGAATTCCAGTATATGCCTGGAAGGGAGAAACTGAAGAGGAATATATTTGGTGTATTAAACAAACGATTGAGGGTAAAAAAGATTGGGCGCCTAACATGCTTTTAGATGATGGAGGAGACCTCACTGCAATGATGCATCAAGAGTACAAAGAATTACTTAAAAATGTGAAAGGTGTTTCAGAGGAGACAACAACAGGCATTAAAGCTCTTAATAAAATGGAAAAAGATAAAACTTTGTTAGTGCCTGCAATAAATGTAAATGATTCTGTCACCAAATCTAAATTTGACAATCTCTATGGATGTAGAGAAAGTTTAGTTGATGGCATAAGAAGAGCTACAGATGTTATGATGTCTGGAAAAATTGCTATAGTAGCTGGATTTGGAGATGTTGGTAAAGGAAGTGCTGCATCTTTAAGACAAAGCGGTGCTAGGGTATTAGTTACAGAGGCTGATCCAATTTGTGCATTACAAGCAGCAATGGAGGGTTATGAAGTGGTTTTGATGGAAGAGGCAATCAGTAAAGCTGACATAGTCGTTACAGCGACTGGTAACAAAGATATTGTTACAGCTGATCATATGAGAGAAATGAAAGATAGAGCAATTTTGTGCAATATAGGACACTTTGATAATGAAATTCAAGTTGAAGCTTTAAAAAATTATAAATGGACTGAAGTAAAACCTCAAGTTCACGAGATAGAATTACCAAGTAAAAAAAGGATTATTTTATTAGCAGAAGGTAGATTAGTTAATTTAGGTTGTGCCACAGGTCATCCAAGTTTTGTAATGAGCGCATCGTTTACTAACCAAGTGATTGCACAGATAGAGCTTTGGAATAATCATAAAAACTATGAGAACAAAGTTTATGTTTTACCAAAACATTTAGATGAGAAGGTTGCCACACTACATCTTAAGAAAGTTGGAGCAAAATTAACAAAATTATCAAAAGAACAGGCGGACTATATAAGTGTCGGAGTCGAAGGTCCTTTTAAACCTAATGCCTACCGCTATTAAAAGTGATAGAATAGATTTATCTTCAGAAAAAGAAACAGAAGAACTCGCTGGTACATTTTTAAAAAAAATCAAGCCTGGATGCTTTATTTTTTTATATGGTGAAATCGGAGTAGGAAAAACTACTTTTATCAGATATCTTATTAATAAATTTCAAAAACTTAATAAATTGGAGATAACAGAAGTTACAAGTCCCACTTTTAATTTGTTAAATGAGTATCAAATCAATGATTTCAAGATAAATCATTATGATCTATTTAGATTAAAATCTGCTGAGGAAATTAAAAATTTAGATTTATTTGAGTATAATAAAAACATAATTACTTTAGTAGAATGGCCACAAATAATTAAAGAAAAACCAAAAAATTTGATAGAATTAGTTTTCGAGTATGGAAAAGATCACAAAACTAGATCTGTGCAAATTAAAGGTTTATAGCTTCTATACCTGAATGCCAAAATTAATAAAAATAAAGGGGGATGCATCTTTTAGAAGTTTTTTTAGAAAGAAAGTAAATGGTAAATCCTCTATCATTGTTTATGCCAGAAAAGAAAAATTTAAAAATTTACTTGTGTACGATGCAATAAATAAAATTTTAAATAAGAACAAAATTCTAGCACCAAGATTATATTCCCAAAGATATAATAAAAATTTCATTGAAATAGAAGATTTTGGAAACGAAACTGTTTTTAAAATATTAAAAAAAAAGGGTAAAAATAAACTAAGCTATTTTAATCAAATAATTAAATTATTAATACAAATACAATCTATAAAACATAGAAAAGTAAAAAATTTTAGAAATCAAAATTATACAATTCCAAAATATGATAAAAAGATTTTAATAAATGAGGCAAATTTATTTTGTAATTGGTATGCAAAGAACAATTTATCAAAATTAAGGAAAAAAAGATTTTGTAAAAATTTTAAAAAGATTATTAAAGAATTGACTTTGAAATTAAAATTAAAAGATAATATTTTCGTCCACAGAGATTTTCATGTTTCAAATTTAATGTCAGTTAAAAACCAAATAGGTCTTATTGATAGTCAGGACGCATTAATTGGTAACAAAGCTTATGATTTAGCCTCTTTAATAGATGATGTGAGGCTAAAAACTTCTTACTCGTTTAAAGAGAAAATCTTTAAGTTATATACAAAAAAACAAAAAAACTTGGATATCAAAAAATTCAAGAATGATTTTGAAATATTATCAGTTTTAAGAAATCTAAAAATTATTGGAATATTTACCCGCCTAGCACTCAGGGATAGAAAAAAAAACTACTTAAGATTAATTCCTTACACTTGGCAACTGATTAATATGCGTATTAATCAAAATCAAGCATTCATTGATTTGAAAAATTTATTAAGTCAAAATTTTAAATGGATTAAATGAGAATTAAAACAGCTTTAATATTATGTGCAGGCCTTGGGACAAGATTAAATCCCCTTACTTTAAAGACACCTAAACCTCTTTTGAAATTAAATGATAAAACAATGTTAGAGGTTTGCATAAATCTAACTATGAAACTGGGTGTTCAAAAAATTTTTATCAACACATTTCATTTAGGTGATCAAATTTCAAAATTTATTGAAAATAAAAATTTTCCAATAAATATTCAAATAATCAAAGAGGAAAATGAAATACTTAATACAGGCGGAGGAATATTAAATCTGATCAATTATTCAGATGATAACGATTTCATAATTTTTAACCCTGATACTTTATGGCACAAGGATTATCTTCATGAAATCGTTCAAATGCAAAATTTTTATTTTTCTAATAAATTAGATAATGTTCTCCTGCTATCAAATAAAGAATTGAGTTTCGATAAAAATTTTTTAGGTGATTTTACATTGAAAAATAATTTGATAAAAAAAAATGAAAAAAATGATTTAATATATATTGGTTGTCAAATTCTGAACAAAAGTTTATTTAAAGAATATAAAGTCTCAAATTTCTCTATTTCAAAAATATGGGATTATTTACGAAAAGAAAATAAATTAAATGGTTTTCAAAGTAAAAAAAAATTTTATCATTTAACAAATTTAGATGTCTTTAAAAAACTAAAAGATCTTTAGCTCTTTCCTTATCAAGATATTCACATTTCGCTATTGCAAAATTTTCTCTAAATTCTATCAACATTGGGTTTCCAGTCGGTATTTCCAAATTAGAAATTTGTGTATTATCTAAATTAAATAAATTCTTACATAAAGCCCTGATAGAGTTTCCGTGTGCAGATATTAAAATATTATTATTTCTTAAATTTTCTCTTACGTGTTCTTCGAAAAAATTTATCACCCTTTCATAAGTATCTTTTAAAGACTCAGTGTTAGGTAATAATTCTCTCGGAATTTGTTTATAAGTATCAATATTAAGTGGATGATACGGACTTTCCTTTTTTAGTGGATCTGGTCTTAGATCCCATGATCTTCTAAACTCATAAATTTTATCCTCGCCAATTTTTTTACTCATTTCAATTTTATTCAAACCAGTTAGGGCTCCGTAATGTCTCTCATTCAATTGCCAAGCTCTAGTAAAATTTTTTTTATCATCTAATTCTTGTTGAATTATTTTAAGAGTATTATTTGCTCTCAATTGAAGCGAAGTGTAATAAAAATCAATTTTGATGTTTTTGTTTTTCAATAAGGATCCTGCTTTTTTTGCTTCCAATATACCTTTGTCGGTCAAATCAACATCAACCCAACCAGTAAATTTTTTCTCTAAATTCCAAGTACTTTGTCCATGCCTTACTAATATTAAAAAACTCATATAAATATCTTTAAATTAAATTTATAAATAAAACTATCAAATTAAATGATAAATTTTTTTTCAAAATTTAAAATATTTTTTTATGTCATTAATTTATTATTAATCATCTTATATTTGTTTCCAGGAAGTTTATTTGGATGTATTTTTTTTGATAATTGTAAAGTTCAACCACAAATTACATCAGATTTTCTCTTCATATCGTCTAACCATTTTTATGCTTTTGGACTAGTTACTATTTTAGGATATTTAACTTTTTTAAATTCAGGAAAATTAAAACTAGTTTTATATTATCTTTTAGTAATTTCAGTTTTATTAGAAGTGTTTCATATAGTAATACCTGAAAGGAGTTTTCAGTGGTCAGATTTGTTTGGAAATTTATTAGGAGTGATAGTTGTAATTTTTGTTAAGAATCTTATAAATAAATATGGGACTTATAAAAAGTAAATTTATTATATTATTTATTTTTTTTTTAACAGGGTGCTCATCAATTCCATCAAATACTGCGAATAGTTGTTCAATATTTAATGAGCGTTATCTCTGGTATAAGTATGCAAAAAAAACAGAGCAAAAATGGGGTACTCCTATTTATATTCAATTAGCCATCATAAAAATGGAATCAGATTTTGACTGGTTAGCTAAGCCAGCGAGACAAAAAATATTTAAAGTAATCCCTTATAAACGCCCATCAAGTTCATTTGGATATTCTCAGGCAGTCAAAGGTACCTGGGAACAATATAAAAAAGAAACAGGAAATAAGTTAGCAACAAGAGTTAGATTTAAAGATAGTGTTGATTTCATTGGTTGGTATACTAGCAAATCAGAAAGTATTTTAAAAATTTCCAAACAAGACGCTTTTAAACAATATTTGGCTTATCATGAGGGTTGGGGAAATTTTAAGCATTATAAAAAAAATAAAAAAGTTATTGGATTAGCTAAAAAAGTAGAAAAACAATCTAGTATTTATAAAAACCAATTATTAAGTTGCAGCAATTCTTTAAATAAAAATAAATATATTATTTTTTAGAAAGTTCTTTTTTTAACTCCAGATCTATTGCATCAATTCTTTTAGTGTTTTTTGCTAAAGCTAAATACATTGATGGAGTAACGTATAATGTGAAAAAAGTTGAAATTATCATACCTCCTAAGATGGTTGCTCCTACAGCTAATCTTGATCCTTCACCTGCGCCTGGGCCGATATTTCCAATAACCAAAGGTATCATTGCGATCATGGTACTTAATGATGTCATAATGATAGGTCTAAATCTTACTGCACAAGCTTCTTTTACAGCCGATTCAATACTTTTTCCTGTAGTCCTTATTCGATTGGCATAATCAACAATTAAAATACTATTTTTAGTCGATATACCGATAAGTATAATCAAAGCGATCTGAGAAAAAATATTGACTGAACTATTTAAAAATAAAATAAATACCAAACCACCAAAAATTGCCAAAGGGACAGTTAAAACTATAATGAATGGATGAATGAATGAATTAAATGTTGCTGCCATCACCAAGTAAGCTGTGAGCAATGCAAGAGCAAAAATTATAAATAATTCATTACTAGTCTCTTTAATTTCCTCTGATTTACCTTTCCAAGTAATTTGATTTTTTGGAGCTAAATCTGCCATGATATTCTCAAAGAATTTTATCGCCTCAGCTAAGGTGTATCCCTCATTAATATTTGCAGATATAGTGACTGCTCGTTGTCTATTGTACCGTGCAAGTTGTTTCGCTGAACCTTCCTCTTTAAAACTAACTAGATTTGATAAAGAGATTAGTTTTCCATTTGTTTCAGAACGAACAAAAATTTTAGAAACTCCCTCTTTATTCCTTCTATCAGATAAATATTGCTGAACTACAATTGGGTATTCTTTACCCAATTTATTGAAAGTTGTAATTTTTTTTCCACCATAAAGAGTTTCAAGTGTTTCTCCTATTGCTTTTGTTGAAACACCTAAGTCTTTAGCTTTATTTTTATTAATAACTAATTTTACTTCAGGTTTGTTTCGATTGTAATCAGACTCGATTCTTGAGAGACCTTTATTTGATCTTAATTTTCTAATCACTCTTTTTTGAATTTCTTCAAGTTCCTCATAGGTACTTCCATAGATAACCATTTGTACTGGCTTATTATAATTAGATACCCTGATTGACTGCGGAGATATTGGAAATGCAAGAGCTTGAGGTAATGTAACAATTTTTCCAATAGCCTCTCTTAAAACGACTTGTTGTCCTTTTTTTCTATTTTTCCAATCATCTAAAAGTGCAATTATAATAAAACTATTATAAGAGTTTGCAGAACCACCAAAACCAGGTACTCTCATAATAAATCTTGAGTATGGACTATCTTCAGCTTGTAAAAGTGGAATTAATCTAGCTTCGACTTTTTGTGCTTGTTCTTGTGTGTACTCAAAAGAGCTTCCTTCATCTGTTGCGCCAATAATTAAATAAGCACCACGATCTTCCATCGGCAATAATTCTTTTTTAGAGAAACTAAACAATAATACAGAGCAAATAATTATAAATATAATAAAAGAACCCACTAATTTTGTTTTGTGAGCAATTACATCTAAAGTCTCTCTATAGAATTTTGAAAATCCTAAAAATATTTTTTCAAATTTTTGAATAAAAATCCTCTTTGAGGTCTTTTTATTTAAAAATTTACTTGCAAGCATTGGCGACAAGGTAAGAGCAACAAATGATGAGACAACTATTGAAAATGATAATGCAATTGCTGTTTCTCTAAATAATGTTCCTGAAATTCCCTCGATGAATATCAGTGGTAAAAATACAGCTACTAGAATTAATGTTGTTGCTATGATTGCAAATGAAATTTGTTTAGATCCTTTATAAGCAGCAACTAGCGGAGTTTCTCCATTTTCAATTCTTCGATATATCGCATCAGTCATAATCACTGAGTCATCAGTAATTATACCGATTGCTAAAATAAAACTTAAAAGAACAAATATATTTATCGACAATCCAAAAATATAAAGACCTAGAAAAGATGCTATCAAGCTTACTGGAAGAGCAATTGCTGGAACGACTACAGCTTTAAGATTCCCAAGAAATAAATAAATTATTAGTACTACTAATACAAAAGCAATTAAAAGAGTTTTATATACTTCTTCAATAGCAGCCTCTATGTAGTTTGCTCTGTTAAATGAAACTCTTAAATCTAATTCATTTGGTAAAGATTTTTTAACTTCCACTATCTTTTTTTTAATTTCTTTCGAAAGCTCAACCGTTGAGGCTCCACTTCTCGCATAAATACCAATACCCACTGTCCTTAAATTAACCTGATCTTTTGTTTGAGCTTTAAAAAGTGTTTTTTCTGAAACAGGTCCAAATTCAATATTAGCAACATCAGATAACAAAATGACTTTATTATTTGTTTTTTTTATTGGTAACTGTTTTATCGAATTTATATCGTTATATGATTTATCTAAATTTAATGTTAGGTCAATGTTATCTGCCTCAAGAGTACCAGCAGGAAGACTTATATTTTCTCCACGCATTGCAAGTTCGACTTCCTTAATAGTTAAATCATTTGCAGCAAGTTTAATTGGATCTATCCAAACTCTAATACTTAATTCTCTTAAACCTCCAACAAGAATCCTTCCAACATTTTTAATACTAGAAAACTGATCCACTAAATATCTTTCTGCATAGTCTCCTAATTCAAGATCACTCCAAGTTGCAGATGATAACGACAACCACATAGTCGTGGTAAAACCAGCTGCCCTTTTTAATATTTGTGGAGGATCAGACTCTGATGGTAAATTATCTACAACTCTAGCTACTCTCTCTCTTATATCGTTCGCAGCATTATCTAAATCAATGCTAGTATCAAACTCTACATTAATTGTGCTTCTTCCATTCTCAGATTTCGAGTCAATATTCTTTATACCCTCAGCACCTCCAATAACATCTTCAACGACTTGAGTAACTTCTTGATCTACAATTGATGCTGATGCAGACTTGTAATCTACTTGGACTTGGACTACAGGCGGCTGTATTCCATTGGGTAATTCTCTGACTGGTAATTTCCAAAAGACAAATAAACCAAAAATAATTAAGATTAAAGACATTACCCATGAAACAGCGGGCCTTTTTATGCTTAGTTCAGTAATAAACATTTATTTTGTAATAGGTTTTATTTTTCCTCTAGGTCTTACTTTTTTTAATCCTTCAGCAACAATTATTTCCCCTTCATTTAATCCAGAAATTATCTCAATGTTCTTATTGCTTCTAATACCTGTTTTAACTTCAGTTTTATTTGCAACATTTTCACCATTTATTTTGTAAACATAGGATTTATCACCCTCAATCATCACACTTGTATCAGGTACACTTAATGAGTTTCTAAGATTAAATTTAACGCTTACTTCTAATAGAGATCCAGAGATTAGTTCGAGATTACTATTTTTCACTTTAATTCTGGATAATATGCTTCTTGTATCTGCGTTTATTCTGCTTGAAACAAAATCAACTTCACCTAAAAAAGTTTTATCTTTAAAACTAGATAATTTTACTTCAACTGGAAGACCTTTTTTAATAGATGTAGAATAATTCTCTGGAATTTTAATGTCTGAGTAAATTGTTGAATTATCATCTAATGTTATGATGAATATATTGTTAGATATAAGAATATCTTCTGTAAGTCCAGTGTAACCAAGCACTCCGCTGAATGGAGCTATAATATTTCCACTTTTCAACTTGATTAATATGTCTCCTTTTTTAACAAAGTCTTCCAATTTTAAATCTTCAAAAAGATCATCTTTTTTTATTTTAAAGGTTTCAGATTTTTTTGAAATTGCAGTACCAAATGTCTCTATTGTTTCAGCAAATTCTTTTTTTACCACTTCAGTGACAATTATTCCTGGAGGAGGTCTTTTACTAAATTTTTTTTTAAAATGATTTCCAATCATTGTTCTACCAATAATCACTGCTGCAATGATTAAAAAAAATATTAAAATAATAGATATAATTTTAGTTGATCTTTTCATTCTTTTTAAATTAACCCGTATTCAGCCCAAGAGCCATCATAAATACAGGGTCGATATTTATCATTTATTAAAGAATAAGCTAGTGCCAAAACACACGCGGTTACTCCAGATCCACACGAAAAGACGATATTTTTATCATTTAAATTTTTTAAAGAAGATTGAAAAATTTTTTCAAGTTCTTTTTTTTTTTTAAAAGTTCCATCTTCATTTAGACAAGAGCCAAATGGTATGCACACAGAATTTTTAATACTACCACTTTTTAATCCTTCTCTAGGCTCTGGAACTTTTCCTTCAAATCTTTCTTTGCTTCTCGCATCAACAACTCTAAAATTTTGGGTTATTATGTTTTTATTAATTAAATCTTTGTTTTTTACTAATTCCTGTTTTTCAAAACTTCTGTAGTCTGACTTAACAATTTTAGATAAATTATTTGTAACTTTTCTTTTTTCTTTCAGCCATTTTTTTAAACCTCCATTTAAAACACGAATTAGTTTGGGATCATGACCATAATAGATAAAATTAAACCAACATCGACATGAGCTTACAACATCAGAATTATCATAAACAATAATCATATCCTCATTTTTGATACCCATCTTGGAGACTATTTTTCCCCATTCATTTTTATCCACTAACATATGTGGAAGATTTGTATTTTTGTTAGAATTATCATCTAGGTCAAAAAAAATAGACTCTGGGATATGCTGAGTTTTATATTCCTCAAACCCGTTTCTTCTTGTTTGTGGCATGTGCCACGAGCAATCAATTATTTTTACTTTGTCTTTATTATTTTCGAGCCAATCAGTTTCTACTAATGACATTATCTCTTTTCTAAATATTTTTGATGATATTCCTCAGCAATACAATAGTTTTTTAGAAGGGAAATTTTTGTTACAACTTTCCCTGAAAACTTTTTATTGACCTGTTCCAGAACATCCTCTGCAATTTTTTTTTGGTTGTCATTCAAATAAAAGATTTCACTTCTATATTGTGTACCAAAATCTGGCCCTTGAGAATTTAGTGTAGTTGGGTCATGAATTTCAAAAAAAATTTTTAAAATTTCTTCATAAGTAATTATCTTCTCATCAAAATCAATTTTCACAACTTCAGCATGATTTGTGTTTCCCGTGCAAACTTCTTTGTAGGTGGTTTGTGAACTATTGCCACCGCAATAGCCAACTTCAGTTTTGATAACACCATTAATTTTGCTGAATTTGATTTCAGGCCCCCAAAAACATCCAAGTGCTAAAACTGCTATTTCCATTGATTATGATTTAAATTAATTTACAAATTATTCGTATGCTAAGTAAAAATCAATTGGGATTTTTGTACATGTTTATGTCTGTTTGTGCATTCTCACTAATGGATATAATTGTCAAGTGGTCAGTCGATTATTCAATTGGACAGGTTTTATTTTTTAGAGGGTTTTTTGGAATATTATTTTATTTTTTCATTATACCGAGAGATAGACTTCACAATTTTTATCAAACTAAAAGACCAGGCTTGCATGCCTTGAGGTGCTTAGCGGGTTTAATTGCTCTAGTAGCAATTTTTATTGCTTTAAGAAAATTACCACTCGCAACTGTGGTAAGTATTTCTTTTGCTGCTCCAATTTTTACAACTATATTTTCAATTTTTTTATTAAGTGAAAAAGTTGGAATTTACAGATGGTTAGCTGTAATAATTGGTTTTATAGGAATATTAGTAATCACTGAACCAGGGATAAGTGAACTTAACATTTATTATATTTTTCCTATAATATTTTGTCTTGGTCTATCTTATGTAGCAATATCAATAAGACAGTTATCGACCACAGAACCAGTTTGGTTAATTTCATTCTATTTTTCCTTATCAATAACTTTGTTAAGTTTTTTAACTATTCCACAAGGATGGGTTATGCCCAACTTACAGGATTTTATTTTATTATCTTTTGTTGGCATTTTTGGAGGTGTTGCAAATTTATGGTTGAGCCAGTCATACAAGTATTCCGAGGTTTCCTTGGTAACTCCTTTAAAATATTTAGCTCTTTTATTTGCAATAATTTTTGGATATTTCATTTGGGGCGAGGTTCCAACAATCAAAACTCTTCTTGGAGCCTTTTTGGTAATTATCTCAACATTAATTATTTTTAGAAGAGAAATTTACAATAAAAAAATAATCACCTCTAAAACAATAAATGACTAAAGTTCCAAAATATTGGAATAAAGCTAAAAGATATTTATCCAAAAAAGATAAAATAATGTCTAGATTAATAAAAAATTATCAAAGCCCTAATGAAACGATTCTTACTACGAGAAAGGATATATTTTTTTCATTATGTAAAAGTATTATTGGTCAGCAAATAAGTGTTGCTGCAGCAAATTCAGTTTTTTTAAGATTTAAAAAAAAATGTAAAAATAAAATTAATCCTAAAACTGTATCTAAATTAACCTCATCACAGCTTAGTAATTGTGGATTAAGTAGGCAAAAAGTCTTAGGAATAAAAAGTTTAGCAAAACAAATTCTTAATAAATCCTTTAATCCCAAATTAATAAGGAATATGAGTAATGAGGAGGCTATAGTTTATTTATCGAATTTAAGACAAATAGGTAGATGGTCGGCTGAAATGATTTTACTTTTTACTTATAATAGATCTGACATTTGGCCCATACAAGATATAGGACTTTTGAGAGCGATTTCTAAAAATTATAATAAAAGATATCTTCCACCAGAAAAATTCGTGTCTTTACTTAAAAAAAGATTTTCACCTTATTGCTCAGTGGCTACATGGTATTTGTGGAGAAGTATAGATCCTGAGCCTATTCAGTACTAAATCCTTCAACGATTTGCATATGTCTAGTGGTAGTTTTTTTAGCTAAATTCCAACCAGCTTGATATTCTTTTGACTCGTGACACTTTAAAGCTTGTTCATAACTTGGAAATTCCCAGACTACAGTTCGTAAAAAATCATCACCATCAAAAGTTGTATGTTTACCACCTCTTACTAAGGGTAAGCCTCCATAATTTTTTATAATCGGTGTTACAATTTCAGCATACTTTTTTAGATTTTCTTGATTATCGACTTTAGTGTAAAGACTAATCCAATAAGCTTTCATGATTTCTCCTTTTTAAATAATTTTTATTATGATAATAAATTTCATGGCGGAGAAATTAATTATCAGCTTTAATGAATATACTAAAATTGTTGAAAAGTTAGCAATACAAATTCATCAAAAATACAAACCCACAGTATTAGTTGGAATTATGAGAGGGGCAGCTCCGATAATCGATATTTTATCAAGAATTTTGAAATTACCAATCGCATATATAGTTATTCAAAGTTATTCAGGCAAAGGTATGGAGGATCAACAAGGCCAGCTAATGTTTGCAAGGGAAATTAGCTCATTAGCAAATGATGAGGATTTTAATAAAGTGCTTTTAATAGATGATCTCTCAGATACCGGCTTAACTTTAAATAAAAGTATTGAATGGCTTAAAAATTATGGACCAACTAAAGATTATATACAAGAGGTAAAAACTGCTTGCTTATGGAAAAAAAAATCATCTAAGTTTGAGCCTGATTTTTGTCCTATTAGATTAGACTCAGATCCTTGGATTGTTCAACCTACTGAGCACTACGAGGAATTATCTATAGAAGAAATTTTAAAAAAAAATAAATAGGGCTAGTTTAAACTAGCCCTATTAAATTAAAATTTAAGCAACTGCAAAACTTACAACACTTAAAATTGCGATCACCCATATTGCTGGCGAAGTTGTAGAGAACTTTCCAGTAAATATTTTTATCAAAGCGTATGATACAAAGGCTAAAGCAATACCATTACTAATACTATAAGTTAAAGGCATAGCAATCATAGCAAGAATTGCTGGAGCAGACTCTGAAATATCGTTCCATTCTATGTCAGTAATATTTCTTATAAATAGAACTGAAACAAAAAGTAAAGCAGCACCATCTATTTGTTTAGGTAAACTGGTTGCTAGGGGTGCAAAAAATATACACGCTAAAAATAGAACACCAATTACCAAGGAAGTCATTCCTGTTTTTCCACCTGCTTTAACACCAGCACCAGATTCGACATAACTGGTTACTGTTGTAGTTCCCATCATTGCCCCCGCAACAGTACTAACACTGTCTGATAACATTGCTTTATTGATATCTTGAACTTTTCCGTCTCGACCTACTTTTCCAGCTACATTTGCAACCGATGTTAAAGTTCCAGCAGTGTCAAAAAAATCTACAAATAATAAAGTAAATATTACTGTAGACATTCCAGCGGTCATAGCTGCAGACAAGTCAAACTCAAAAAGATAAGTCATTGGAGGTGGTGCACTTGCAATACCATTAAACTTTGCAAGACCCGTAGCCCAAGCAATTATACTAAATACTAAAATACCTATAATGATATTTCCTTTAACATTCATTTTATCTAAAACAATTATTGCAATAAAAGTTGCACATCCTAATAAAACAAGTGGATCACTTAAATTTCCAAGCTGTACTAATGTCACAGGATTATCAACAACTACTTCCATTATCTGAAGACCAATAATTGCTAGGAACAAACCAATTCCCGCACCAATTCCTAACTTTAAACTTTTAGGGATAGAGTTGATCAGCCATGCTCTTATTGGTGTTAATGATATGATTAAAAATAATACACCCGCAACTAATACAGCACCTAAAGCTTGTTGTGGTGAATATCCCATACCAGCACAAACTCCAAAAGCTACAAAAGCATTAATACCCATACCTGGCGCAAGACCAATAGGCCAGGTTTTTCCATGAAATGCCATTATGAAACAAGCTAATGCAGTCGCTAAAATAGTTGCAGTGTAAACTGCGCCGAAATCAAAGAAACCTTTTTCAGGTCCAGCAAATTCACCTGATAAAATAAACGGATTTAAAAACATAATGTAGGCCATCGTTAAAAAAGTAGTAGTTCCGGCTATTACTTCTGTTTTAAAGTCTGTTTTGTGTTTTTTGTAATTAAAATATTTGTCTAACATTATTCCTCCTATTCTGACTAAATAGATGATTCTTTTGATAAATACTTAGCTAAATCTAATTTTATCAACATAATTCAACCAAGAAGTTTATATTTTGGTCATATTTAGAAGCTAGAATGTAAAAATGAGAAATTTTAAATTAATCTTATTATTACTTAGTTTCTTCTTAATGGTCACCGCATGCCAGACTGTACAAGAAAAAACCGACAAAATTGTTGAGCAAGAAAATAAAAGATTGGGTAAATATATAGGTCAATTATCCAGTGAACTTAAAATTGATCTAGGAAATCCTGATGAAGATTTTAAAAACGAAAAAGGAAATCAAATTCTTGTCTATAAAACAAAAAAATATGGTATCTCTTGTGAAAGAAAATTTGAGGTGGATACTAACTCAGTGGTAATCGGATTTTCATCAAAAGGGTGTTTTTAGTTTACTTGCGGAGCAAGTTACCCCGCAAATAAGGCTTTAACTTATCTAATTTCGATTAGTTTTTTCTTTTTATGCTCTGGTACAATTCTCTCACAAGATATTGTTAGAAGTCCATCTTTGAGCTCAGCACCATTTACCTTAACGTCATCAGCAATTGTAAATGATCTAGCAAATTGTCTTTGAGATATTCCTTTATGAATGATCTCTCCATCAGCATTTTTATCTTCAGATTTATCAACTTGTTTTGTTCTTACAGTTAATAAATTATCTTCAAACTCAACCTCAACATCTTTTTTGTTGAATCCTGCTAAAGCAACTTCAATAGCGTAGTTATCTTTACCAGTCTTTCTGATGTTGTATGGCGGGTAATTGGATTGCATTGTCATTGCACCATTTCCCAACATATTCTCAAATTGATCAAACATATCGTCGAACCCAATCGAGAATGGTCTTAATGAGTTAAATATAGATAGATCCTTACTTGTCATATATCCTCCTTTGTTAAGCAAGTTTATTTAATAAGCCCCATTAGGCGACCTACATTAATTATGTAGGAACGATTTTAGTTTTTTCAAGATTGAGGAATTAAATTTTTTTTGAAATTTTTAGAGCAAAAGCATAGTCTAAAGCAATTTCTTCTATAGCACCATCTCTACCTGATTTCCCCCCGTGACCTGCATCCATTTCTGTTTTTAAAAGCAATAAATTATTATCTGTTTTTAAATCTCTTAGCTTGGCAGTAAATTTAGCAGGCTCATCAAATAAAACCCTATTGTCACTCAAGCTAGTGGTAATTAACATATGAGGGTAGTCCATTTTTTTGATATTATTATAAGGAGCATAAGAAAATATATAATCAAAGTGATCTTTATTATCTTTGGCATTACCAAACTCATCAAATTCACCGACTGTTAATGGTAGAGAGTGATCAAGGTTAGTAGTTAAAGAGTCAACAAAAGGAACCGCCATTATAATTCCTAAAAATAATTTTGGAGATTGATTTACTACTGCTCCCATTAATAATCCACCTGCAGATCCACCCATACCAATGATGTTGCCAGCAGAAGAGTATTTTTTTTCAATTAAATATTTAGCTGCATAAATGTAATCCTCAAAAGTATTTTTTTTATTTGTTAATTTTCCTTCTTTCCACCATTTCATACCTTTTTCCATTCCACCTCTAATATGAGCTGTAGCCCAAATGATATCTCTGTTGATCAAACTTAAACGTGTAGATGAAAAACCAGGGCTCATTGAATTTCCGTATGAACCATAACCGTACAATAAGACATTTGCAGTTCCATCAATCTTGGTTTTCTTATGTCTTGTTATTGTTAAAGGAACCATTCTTCCATCATGAGATTTATATTCAATTCTCTCCACAATATAATCTTCTGAATTATGGCCTGATGGAATTTCTTGTTCTTTAACTAATTTTTTAGATTTATCAGAAAGATTATATGAATAAACTCTCGAAGGAGTTTTTGGCGATGAATATCCAAGGTAAATTTCATCTGTGTTTCGTTCTTTTTGTTTTAGAGAAATATTTGGTACGTATACTTTTTCATCTGAAAAAATTAATTCTTCCTCAAAATTTGTTGATATATTTCTAATGAATAACTTATCTAATGCATCAGAAGTTTCTGATCGAATTATCCAATTTTTTAAAAACACACAACCACCAATTAAAACTTCATTTTTTGAAGGTACAAAAGGTGTCCAATTTTGGCTCACTAAGCTTGAAGAAATGTCAATCTTAAAATCTTCAGCACCATTATTTGTATGATTGTAAAAATTATTGGCCCAAGAATTTATAGAGTATAAAATCCCCCTTTGTCTTTTAATAATTAATTTTGGTTTTGGAGTAATTTCGTCAACACCAAAGTAGTATTGCTCTGATGTGTTGTGATCAGAAGTTGTAATTAGATAATATTTTTCATCAGAGGTTAAGCTTATTCCAACTGTAAAAGCTTCACTTTTTTCCTCAAAAACTAAATAATCCTCACTTAAATGGTCTCCAATTTTATGTCTATATATTTTTCGGGCACGATGGTTTTCATCTAATTTCGAGTAAAAAACATATTTATCGTCTAGACTAAAAGTAATGCTGCCAGATGTGTCCGTTATTTCTTTTGTAACCAAATTATTTGTTGAGATATCTCTTATGAAGATTTTGTAATATTCCGACCCTTTTGTGTCCAAAGAATATGCAAGTAACTTATCATTATGACTTACTTCTAAATCTCCCACTCCAAAATATTCAACACCTAATTTTTCTTTTTCTTTATCTCCGTTCCAAATTTCTTCAATATTATCTGTATTAATTTTTTTACGGAGTTTGATAGAATAATTTCCCTCAGTTGTGGTTTTTGTCCAATAATCATAAGTGTGGTCTCTAAAAGGAAGAGACTCATCGTCTAGTTTTATTCTCCCTTTTATTTCATCAAAAAGTTTTTTCTGAAAGTCTTTAGTATCTTTAAGATGATAGTTAGTATGATTGTTTTCTTCAATTAAGTATTTTTTTACTTCTGGATTTAATTTATTTTTGTCTTTTAAGACTTCAAGAATATCTTTTTGATGTATCCAGCTGTAATTATCTTCCCAACTTGTGTTGTGACAAGATTTTATTTCCAGTTTTTTTCTAAGTTGTGGTACCTTCATAAAAAAAGAAGAATTATATGAATATCATAATTTATACACTAGTCATTTTGACTATTTTATACTTTCTATTGAAGCTTATAAGCAAGATTTCATCAAAAAAAATATCAAAAGGTCTAAGGGTATTATTAATACTTGGATTTATTTTATTAGCAATTTTATTTGCTATAGGTGGGCGTTTTTTATTAACGTTGCCTTTTACATTAGCTAGTCTCGCATTGTTAAAATTAAAAGGCCTATCTATTTTTCAATTAATATCGCTTTATAGATTAATTCAAACATTGAGAAGATCAGGAAGATTTTCTTTTAATAAATCGAACTTAAATAATTCATCTTCAATATCAGTAACTGAAGCATATAAAATATTAAATTTAGATGTGAATAAAAATATTACAAAAGAAGATGTAAATAAAGCCTATGTTAAAATACAAAAAAAAATACATCCGGATATTTCACCGGAGACTGCAAGATTGTCCTCAATTGTAAATGAAGCAAAAGACATAGTTTTGAACGATATTTCTTAATTTAGAATCTCTAAAGCTTTATCAAATATTTTCTGTGGATTTATTTTATCTTTTCCAGCAGTATGATGACTTACTGTCTCCTCACCATCTGGAATTACTGGGAACATTTTGGAGTTATAATTTCCATAAATGATTGGAGTGTCAACCATCAAAGTTATAGTTTTAATGCCTAATGCTGCAGATAGGTGACTAAAACTTGAGTCATTACAAATAGATAGATTGCAGTTTTTTATGATCGGTAAAATTTCTTTAATTGATAAATCATCTAAAGGCAAACATATGTCTTTAAATTTAGACTGAAGTATTTCATTAAGAATAATTTGCTCACCACTATTTTTTCCTGTGGCGAGATAAAATCTACATTTTTTGATTTTTGAAATTTTATCCATAAAATTAATAAATATTTTTGAAGGAACTCTTTTTGTTTGGCCAGAACCTCCGATTCCCAAAAGTATATTTATTTCATTTTTTTTAATCTTAAATCTTTCACTTGATTGTGAAATTATTTCGTCGTTTATATCTATTTTTGGATCTTCAATTTCGTTTATACTCAATCTATCTTTTAAAAACTTTTTTGGAGTATCAACTATGTGTTGGCCAGTTTTATTAAATAATGGATATTGATAAATTTCAGAAATTCCTGATAATTTTGCTATTAAGTTAAATCTCAAGGAAGAATTAAATATAAAAATTTTATCAAAATTTTGTTTTTTTAAATCTTTTATTAAATTCAAAGAACCAAAAAAACCACCATGCTTATTACTTAATTTTTTATCTCTTTCTAAAATAAGAATTTTATCAATGTAATTAGTTTGATGTAAGTACTCTGCCGCTTTAGAGTTTTCTCTTACTAGGAGACTTACTGGTGAATTGTATTTTTTAGATATTGCCTTAATAAAAGGTAAAAAAATTACTGTATCGCCAATACCCATTCTATTTTGGACAGCTAATAATTTCATATTCGATTTATAAACTTTACTAATTTTTATATTTTATATAAATTTTTACTATGACAAAAATAAGTGGAATATATGCAGCCTCGATGTCAGTTCTGAACTCTGATTTAAGCTTAAATATTGAAAAAACCATATCACATGCAGAAAATTTAATTGATCAAGGTTGTCATGGTACGGCAATATTTGGAAGCACTGGCCAAGCACAATTAATTCCTGTCGCTGAAAAGATTAAATTACTTAATAATCTTTCAGAAAGTAAATACAAAGAAAAACATTTAATTGGAACAGGTTTAAATTCTTTAAATGAAACAATTAATCTGATGCAAATTTCAGTTTCTTTAAATTTTAAGAAATTTTTAATCATGCCGCCAGCTTATTATAAATATGAAGATAAGGATGCAATAAACTTTTACACAAAAATTATTGATGCAATACCAGAGTCTAAAATTATACTTTATAATTTTGAAAAATTGTGTGGATATAAATTTAGTATTGAATGTGTAGAAAAATTGGTTCAAAAATTTCCTGATCAAATTGTAGGTGTTAAGGATAGTTCTTACAATTTATATGAAAAGTTAAAGTTGGAAAATTTTTCAGTTATGCCAGGTTCAGAGTCAAAATTACTTAAAGGATTAGAAAATGGTTGTTCAGGTATTATTACCGCAACTTGCAATGCCACATCTCAATTAGCTCGAAAAGTTTATGATGATTTTATAAATAAGAAAGATAAATCTTTGAACCAAAAATTAATTGATGTCAGAAATACTTTTGAAAAATATAATTTGATTTCAGCTCTTCACACTATTTTTTCAAAAGAGGATAAAATTTATGCAAATCTTTTACCACCTTTAGGCCTACTCAATGAAGTTGATGAGAAAAAACTTTTACAGGGCTTAAAAGATTTAAAATTTGAGACAAAATCACAATTGGCAGCTTGATATGTATTTAGCTAGATTTCTTAATAAAGTATTTAAAAAAGGAGGGTTTATCCTAACGGATGCTGACTCTAAAGATTATATTATTGGTCAGCCAACTGACAATCCTATTAAATTAAAAATCCTAAATGAGAAACTTCATTATAAATTATTATTCCATCCAGATCTTTACTTTGGGGAGGCATATACCAATGGAGATATAGTTATCGAAAATGGATCTCTAACAGATTTTTTAGATCTAGCATTGATGAATATTGGAAGAAAAGAGTTAAACATTTTTAGTTATCTTTTGAATAAATTAAGAGGGTCATACAGATATCTTACAAATTTTAATTTTATTAAAAAATCCAAAATGAATGTTTCACATCATTATGACATCAAAGATGATCTTTATGATTTATTTTTAGATCCTAAAAGACAATATTCTTGTGCTTATTTTAAAAATGAAAATGACACTCTTGAGACAGCACAGAATAACAAGATTCAACACATAATTAAAAAATTAAATATTAAATCTGATCAAAAAGTTTTGGATATAGGATGCGGCTGGGGATCTTTAGCGATTGATATTGCAAAAAGTAGTAAGTGTGAAGTTACAGGAATAACTCTATCAGAAAATCAATTAAACTATTGCAATCAAAAAGCAAAAGAATTGAATTTACAGAACCAGGTAAAATTTAAATTAATGGATTATAGAGAGCTAAATGAGAAATTTGACAGAATAGTAAGTATTGGAATGTTCGAACATGTTGGTAGAAAATTTTACAAAAAATTTTTCAAACAAATTGAAAAGTTGTTAAAAGATGATGGTGTTTCATTAATTCATACTATTGGGTCTGTTAACCCGCCAAGAGATCCTCATCCTTGGATTACAAAATATATTTTTCCTGGTGGTTATACACCAAGCTTAAGTGAAGTAACGAATCCAATAGAAAAAGCCGGCTTAATTGTAACCGACATTGAAGTTTTAAGACTTCATTATGCTCACACTTTAAGACACTGGAAAGAAAACTGTTTAAAAAATAAAGAAAAAATAATCCAAATGTTCGATGAAAAATTTTTTAGAATGTGGGAGTTTTATCTTGCTGGTTGTGAAATGGCATTTAAGTGGGGTGATCAAGTTGTTTATCAATTTCAACTCACCAAAAATTATAGATCAACTCCAGTGACTAGAGACTATATTTATCAATAAATTATTGATAGAATCATTTCTTCTCAGAAATGAAAAAAAAACAAAAAAAATCAAAAAAAAAAAGAAAAGTATTAAAAAAAGCCAAACCTTATAAGTTTCGAAGAAAAGGTAAGAAAAATAAAAGGGTAGTTAAAAAATTTAAAAAAAGAGGAGTTACCAAGAAAAGGAAAAATAAAGTTAAAAAAATAAAAAAAAATAATTATTTAAAACAAATTAAAAAAACTCAAA
>CACPDT010000012.1 GCA_902632665.1 uncultured Pelagibacteraceae bacterium
AATATTGATAAGATATATGAGAATTGCATCAAAATTTTGACCGATTTAATCGGTTTTAAAACAATTTCAGGTGATGATAATAATAATTTAATAAATTATTGTGAAAAATATCTTCATGAATTAGGTGCGACCTCATTTAAAACTTTTGATGAAGAGAAAAAAAGAGTAAATCTTTTTGCAACAATTAAAGCAAAAAAATCAAATGGTGTTAAGCCAATAATTTTATCTGGTCATACCGATACAGTTCCTGTTTCAAAGAGTTGGAGTACAGACCCTTTCAAAGCAACAATTAAAGAAGATAAACTTTACGGAAGAGGTTCCTGTGATATGAAGGGATTTATTGCATGTACTTTGGCGTTTGCTCCAGTTTTTTCAAAAGTTGATCTAAATAGAGATATTCATTTTTGTTTTACTTTTGATGAGGAAACCGCATGCCTAGGCGCTCCAATATTAATTGAAGAACTTAAAAAAAGAAAAATTCAAGATGGAATTTGTATTGTTGGTGAACCTACAAAAATGAAAATCATAGACGCTCATAAAGGCTGTTACGAATATACTACTTATTTTGAAGGGTTAGCTGGACACAGCTCGATGCCACACAAAGGTGTTAGTGCCGTAGAATTTGCATCAAAATATGCAAATAAATTAATAGAACTAAGGGAAGAATTAAAAAAAAGAGCTCCCAAAGATTCAATATTTGATCCTCCTTTTTCAACATTACAAGTCGGAGGTATATTTGGAGGGATAGCTCATAATGTAATAGCTGACAAATGTCGTATTGAATGGGAGACAAGACCAGTTGTCAAAGAAGATGGTGTCTTTCTAAACCAACAAATTGATAAATATGCTAATGAAGTTTTATTACCAGAAATGAAAAAAGTTTTTTCAAATTCAAAAATAACAAAGGAAATAATAGGTGAAGTTACAGGTTTTGATCGTATAGATAATTCAGAAGCATGTGAGTTGGTCTCAAGTTTAACCGGTGATAATTCCAGAGAAGTTGTATCTTTTGGAACTGAAGCGGGATTGTTTCAAGAAATCGGTATCAGTACAGTTGTTTGTGGGCCAGGTTCTATTGAACAGGCTCACAAAGTTGATGAGTTCATTGAACTTAATGAACTAAAAAAATGTTTAAAATTTCTTGAAGGAATTAAGAAAAAATCTACTCTTAATTAACTCCATCCACCTATAGATTTCACTTCCAAAAACTCTTCAAGACCATGTTCCCCAGCCTCTCTACCAATACCTGAATGTTTAAATCCACCAAATGGTGCATCAACAGCTATACCAGCACCATTAACATCAACCATACCTGATCTTAATTTTCTAGCAACTCTCTTTACTTTTTCTTTATCTTTGGTTTGAATGTAGTTTGTTAATCCATATGGAGTATCATTTGCAATTTCAATAGCTTCTTCCTCTGTTTCAAAAGGCATTACAGATAAAACTGGTCCAAAGATTTCTGTTCTTGCTATTTCCATTCTATTATTAACATCAGCAAATACAGTGGGTTTTACAAAATAACCTTTTTCTAATCCATCTGGCTTACCAGGACCGCCAGCTACCAATTTAGCTCCTTCATCTATACCTTTCTTAATTAAAGTTTGTATCTTATTATATTGAGTCTCAGAAATGACTGGGCCAATATGCTCTCCCTCTTTTTTTGGATCACCAACTTCAAAATTTTCTGTGTACTTTTTTAATCTTTCAACAGCATCATTGTACATCGATTTTTCAACAAGCATTCTTGTGGGTGCATTACATGACTGACCTGAATTTCTAAAACATCGCAAAGCCCCTCTCTCTATTGCATCTGGATCAGCATCTTTAAATATTATATTTGCACCTTTTCCACCAAGTTCCAAACTCACTCTTTTAAAATCTTTGGCAGCATTTTGAGAAATTAATGCTCCAGCTCTAGTTGATCCAGTAAATGAAATCATATTTACATCAGGATGACTTGTTAATGCATCCCCCGTTGTTGCTCCATCACCATTGACTAAATTAAATACACCTGCTGGAATTTTAGTCTCATCAATCAGCTCAGCAAGTATCATTGATGATAATGGTGCTAGTTCAGATGGTTTTAAAACCATAGTACACCCAGATGCTATTGCGGGCATTACTTTTAAACAAACCTGGTTCATTGGCCAATTCCATGGTGTAATTAATGCACATACACCCTTGGGTTCATAAATAAGTCTTTGATTAGGCGCGTGTTCTCCTAATGGTTTTTCAAATTCAAAATTTTTTAAATATCTTATAAATGATTTTAAATGAGCTGCGCCTGTTCCAGCTTGAAGTTTTGTTGCAAAATCCTTTGGTGCCCCCATCTCAATTGTAATTGCGCTTGCAATGTCAGCCCATCTTTTCTTATAATTTTCGTAAAGTTTCTCTAATAATCTTATTCTCTCATCTTTTGATGAAAAGGCCCAAGAGCTGTAAGCGTTTTTAGCAGCATTAACAGCATCGTTTACATCATCTCTATTAGCCAATGTTATAACAGCGCAATTCTCTTCTGTTGCAGGATCAATTACTTTGATTTCTTCTTTGCTTTTTGGTGTTACCCATTCACCATTAATATAAAAATTTTTTTTATTTTCCATTAGGGATTCCTAACCTTTCTTTATTTTTTTGCAAATAGATTTGTTAACTCATAAACTATAGTAGCAGCTGCAAGTGACGTTACCTCAGCATGATCATAAGCAGGTGATACCTCAACAACATCTGCAGAAATTAAATTCATACCAGACAAGCCTCTAATAACATTAACCATTTCTCTACTGGTCATACCAGCTATTTCGGGTGTACCAGTGCCAGGTGCAAAGGCAGGATCTAAAACGTCAATATCAATTGATAAGTATAATGGATTATCTCCTACTCTTTTTTTTATTCTTTCTGCAATTTTGTCAGTGCCTTCAGTCTGAAACTCATCACAATGAATTATCTTAAATCCAAAACTTTCATCATTTTTAAGATCTTCTCTGCTATATAATGGGCCTCTAATACCAACATGCATTGAAGCATCATCCATGAATAAATTTTCCTCACGCGCTCTTCTAAAAGGTGTCCCATGCGTGTAGGGCGCACCAAAATAAGTGTCCCAAGTATCAAGATGAGCATCGAAATGAACTAAGGCAACAGGACCATTATTAATTTTATTTACTGCTTTTAATAAAGGAAATGCAATTGTATGGTCTCCGCCTAAACTAATTATACCACCAGTTTTTTTAAGCAGATCTAAGGCTCCTTCCTCAATTTGCTTAATTGCTTCGTCTATATTAAACGGATTGCAGGTAATATCACCCGCATCAGCAACTTGTTGAACTTTAAAGGGCTCAACATCATAATTTGGATGATAATTTGTTCTTAAATGTCTTGAAGCTTGTCTAATACTTTGAGGACCAAATCTTGCTCCAGGTCTGTAACTTGTGCCTGCATCAAATGGTATCCCCACAATTGCAACATCACAGTAATCAACATCTCTTAATTCTGGTAGTCTAGCAAAAGTTGATGGGCCAGCAAATCTTGGAACCTTTGTGCCACTTACCGGTTGAATGGGTTCTTTGCTTCTTTTTTTTTTCATCACAAAAACTCTATCACATTCTAACAAATTGGAATATCTTCAATAATACTAATTATGAAATTATTAAAGCTCATTTTATTGTATTTATTTTTAATTTCTCCAACTCAAGCAGATACAATTTACGAATTAATAAAAATTCCAAACCTGGAGATTTATAATCTTAAAACTGAAAACAAATTAAGATATTTGAATGCTAAACAAGCATTTACAATAGGTATTGATAATAATATCAATTGTTTTAAATCATCAAAGCAAGACCTAGATAAAAAATATAAGATTATTGAAAAAAATCTTAATAGATATTCTCAAAACTTTTTAAAAAAAATAAATCTAAAATACATTGTTATGTGTGAAGACTTATCAATTTCGGGTATCAATACTGCCGGGATACCTGATAATGTTATGAAAACTTTAATTGTAGATATAAAATTTAATGAAAAATATTTTGAAAGAGTGTTGCATCACGAAGTGTTCCACATAATAAATGATAGTTTCAAAGATGTATTCAATGAACAAATTTGGTCTGGTTTTAATCCTAAAGAGTTCAATTATGCAGAATGTTCAACCTGCACAAAAAAAATTGGATTAAAAACATATTCTAAAACAGTTGGTTTTATTACTGAATACTCACAATCCACCGCATCTGAGGATATGGCTGAAGTATTTTCTCATTTAATGTATGGAAATTTACCTGAAACGGTTGATCCTATTCTTCAAAAAAAGATTGAATTTATCAAAAAAGGGCTCCTAAAAATTGATGAAAATTTTATTTTATGATTGAAAAAATAAAAGCTTCAAAATCTGAAAAAATAATATTTATATTTATTGTAATTTTAGGTTTATTTTCAATTACTTCTTTTGTTTTGCTAAAAAATAAATGTTTATTTGTAAAGAATTATGACCCAAATAAAATTAATTTTGAAAATCCAAATAACATAGCAATTCTAAATGTTGAGTGTGGAAATGTAATTATAGAGTTATATCCAGATATATCTCCAAATGCAGTAGAAAGATTTAAAACATTAATTAAATCTAATGCCTATGATGATGTAGCATTTCATAGAGTCATTAAAGATAAACTTGTACAAGCTGGTGATGTAGAATTTGGAAAAAAAGGAAGCATTGATTATGGAAAAATTGGAACTGGAAAATCTGGTTTAGGTACAATCAAATCTGAAATTAATAAAGATTTTAACTACACCAAAGGAAGTGTGGGATTAGCTCGATCTTTAAAATATGATACTGAAGATAGTCAATTTTTTATAATTCTTCAGGATGAACCTTTGTATGAGGGTGAATATACACCTATTGGAAAAGTAATATTTGGCTTAGAAGCTTTAGAAAAAATTAAATACCTAAATAAATCTGAATATGTTTTAAGGCCTGACTTTATAAATACTCTTAGATTATTTAATTAACTAAAGGTTTTCCAGTTGCAAGGGTATGTTTAATTCTATCTTGAGTTTGTTTAGTTTCAATTAATCTCATAAAAGCATCAAGTTCCAATTTAAACAAATCATCCTCTGTAAGAGTTTTATCTTTGGTAGTATCACCACCACTTAATACATGAGCTAATTCTTTGGCTACAGTCAAACCATGATCTAATATAACTTTATCATTATAAAGTTTTTCTAAAATTTTGTTCATATCATCAATAACTGCTTTACCAGGTAAATTAAATGTAAGCTCATTTGGTGCTTTAAAGTCCTTGTTTTCATTTAAAATTTTTTTCGATACTTCAAGCAAACTATTTCTATTCATAATTCTTTTATTTTCAGGTAATAAGTATTTCAAAGGTTCTGCCTCAACTGGAGACGTAGCTGTTTTACCATAGCCAATTATATCAAATACTTTTAAAGGTGCATATTTTGGATCTTTCTTAGCCTCTTCAGTATTTAACCATCTAGCCAGCATTTCTTTACATCCACCGCCAGCTGGAATTAATCCAACAATAGTTTCTACTAATCCGATTACAATATTTGTATGTGAGGCTACAAAATTACTTTGTACTAAGACCTCAAAACCTCCACCCAAAGTTAAACCTGATGGAGCAGATATAACTGGGTATTTAGTGTACTTTAGATGTTTGCAAGTTTCTTGAAAATATTTAATAAATTTTTCTATAGATTGAAAATCATTTTTATCTGCAAATTCCATTGTGTAGGTCAGGTTAACACCAGCAGAAAATTGCATACTTTCATTAATTATTATTAAAGGCTTATCAGTCGCTTTCTTAAGTGCATCCATTGAGTCATAATCGAGTGCATTAGCTTTGGTTGTAAACTCAACAATATTAAATTCATTAAATCTATAAATTGAGGCTGAACTATTGCCATCAACACTTGAGGCTGTTTTCTTAATCTTCCCTAAAGTTTCAATCGATGTGTACTTTTGCCTTTGACCATAAAAATTTTCATCTTTAGAATTCGATAAATTTTCTAAAAAATTATTACCTTTATATTCGTCAACTTTGTCAAAAAAATTTTTAACACCGATTTCTTCTAGCATTTCAAAAGGTCCTTTCGCCCAATTAAATCCAAGTCTCATAGCTTCGTCTATGTCATTAAATTCTTTGGTAATCCCTGGAACTAGTGATGATGCATACTTTATTATTTTGGATAGTACAGACCAAGCATAGTCTCCATACTTATCTTTTCTATTAATTAGAGCTTTCAAATCTACTTTATCAGACTTAATATCTATTTTTTGACTTGTTGAATAATCTCCAGTTTCAAGATTAATAGCTTCCATAATTTTTCCACTATCAGTCTTCTTCATTCTGTAGAAGCCCCCTTTGCCTTTTCTGCCTGTATATCCAGTTTCAATCAATTTTTTTACTAAAGGAATTTCTTTAGCAACTTCATGGAACTCATCAGATTTTGGAAGTTCTTTGATAAAACTTTTTAAAACATCAGCCATTAAATCTATTCCAATCAAATCATATAATCCAAAAACTCCTGTTTTAGGTATACCCATAGGTCTTCCAAAAATTGCATCTGCTTCCTCAACAGAAAGTTTCATTTTAAATGCTTCAGTCATTGCAATTTGCATTGCGTATACACCAACTCTATTTCCCAGAAAACCAGGGGTATCATTACAAACGATTGCTCCTTTACCTAACTCAACTTCACAGAATTCTTTTAATTGATTTATTTTATTTAAATCATTATCTTCATTCTTAACTATTTCCAAAAGACCCATATATCTGACAGGATTAAAAAAATGAGTGATGCAAAAATCTTTTTTTTGATCTTTATTTAAATTTTGAGATAAAACTTTAATTGGGATTGAGGAAGTGTTTGATGAAACTATTGCTCCATCTTTCCTGCTTTCAAAAATTTTATCATAAATTTCATGTTTAATATCAATTCTCTCAACCACTGCTTCGACAATCCAGTCAGCCTCTTTTACTACATTGAAATCATCAACTATATTTCCAACTTTAATATTATCAATTTTCGTTTTATCAATTAATAGAGGTGGTCTGGATTTGTAAATTCTTTCTCTAGCATTTTTACTTATATCGGTTTTTAAATCTAAAAGTGTGACAGGAATATTAGCATTACACAAATGAGCTGCTATTCCACTGCCCATTGTTCCAGACCCAATCACTACTACATTCTTTATCTTCATGAAATTATTTTTTTAACGATTAATACCTCTGAGTCTTTCAGATCTTCTTCGTAAAAGCTCAGCAGTCACTAATATTAATGTTGATAGTATAATTAGACAAGTCGCAACAGCTAATATTGTTGGACTTAGTTGCTCTCGTAAACCTGTCCACATTTGAATTGGGATTGTTGTATTTTCTAATCCTGCCAAAAATAAAACTACTACAACTTCATCAAACGAAGTTACAAATGCAAATAACCCACCTGAAATTACTCCAGGTAAAATTAAAGGTAAAGTAATTTTCATAAAAGTATTTACTGGATCACTTCCTAAGCTTGCAGCTGCTCGAGTTACACTATGATCAAACCCCGACAAAGTAGCTGTGACTGTAATTACTACAAAAGGTGTTCCTAATATAATATGAGCTAATACTATTCCTGTATGAGTTGCTGCTAAACCCGCTTTTGCCATAAAGAAAAATATTGCAACACCAGAAATAATTAATGGAACAATCATTGGTGAAATTAACACAGCCATTATTAATCCTTTATATGGCATATGTCTGCTACTCAATCCTAAAGCTGCAATTGTTCCAAGTATCACTGATCCAATTGTTGCAAAAATCGCAATGATAAAACTATTCTTAGCAGCAAGTCCCCATGGATTTTTTGTTCCGTAAACCATATCCTTATACCATCTTAAAGAAAACGCATCTGGATCTAAACGTTTCATTCCATCAGAAAAACTCAAAAATTCTTCTGCGTTAAATGATAATGGGAATATTACAAACAAAGGTGCAATTAGAAAAAAGAAAACAGCACCACAAATTGTAAGATAAATATAATGCCAAATTCTATAATGTGGTTCAGTATATTTTGGTAAAGCCATTTAATTATCCTAATTTAATATTATCAATTCCAACTAGTTTGTTATAAAGCCAATAAATTACCAACACTCCACTCAACAACATTAATCCCATGGCTGATGCAAAGCTCCAATCAAGAGTACTTTTCATGTGGAAAGCAATTTGGTTACTTATCAAAGTTCCAGATGCACCGCCAACTAAGGCTGGTGTAATGTAGTAACCAATCGCTAAAATAAATACTAATAAACAACCTGCACCAATTCCTGGTATTGTTAAAGGGAAATAAACTTTCCAAAATGCCACAAATGGTGTTCCACCTAATGATTTTCCTGCCCTCATTAAGCTAGGTGAGATAGTTTTCATGACACTATAAAGTGGTAAAACCATGAATGGCAGCAATATTTGTGTCATTGCAACGTAACTTCCTGTTTTGTTGTACATCATCTCAGGTCTATTATCGTCAGCTACTAATCCTATTCCGACAAAGAAATCATTTACTATTCCTTGTTGTTGCAACAAAATCATCCAGCTGGCAGTTCTTACAAGTAATGAAGTCCAAAACGGGAGCAGCACACAGATCATTAATAAGTTACTATATTTCATTGGCAGAGTAGCCAACAAATGAGCTATTGGATAAGCCATCAAAAAACAAAAGACCGTTACAAAAAATGCAATCTCCAGAGTTCTTAACCATAATACTCTGTGAATTCTTCTATCTTCTTCAACGCTTACTATTTTCCCTTCCTCATTTACATACATATCCATTCCTTTTAGATATTTTTGACCTGTAAATTCAGGGGCTCTTCTTTGAATTGCTCTCCAGTACTCAACATCAGCCCATCTTTTGTGAACTGACATTATTTGTTCTTTGTAGTTACCCTCTTCAAATGATTTTGATTTTCTTCGTAATTTTTTTATAATACTTTTAAATCCATTTTTAGTGTAGTTTAACTGAGTAGATAACTTACCCTCACGTTTATCCTCAACTAATTTTATAAAATCTTCATGGAAAGCAGCAAAAACTTTCTCATCAGGCAACTCTTGACCATCCCAATTCTCCATTGCTTTAAAAGTTTTTGGAAGCATTTGTGTCACCATTTTATCATCAACACTTCTGAACAGCATATCACCTATTGGAAAGACATACGTAATAATTAAGAACAACAATAAAGGAGCAACAAGCAAGAAAGCTTTGATCTTATTCTTTCTCTCTGCCTTTTTAAGACTTACCTCTAAAGGTATACCATCTGTTGTTAAAATTTGTTTTGTTTCAGAACTCATAAATAAAAAGGGCGGTTACGAATAACCGCCCTTAAATTATAATATATAATTAAGTTGTTTAAAACTTAAATTATAGACCAGCTTTCATAGCTTCCCATTTTTCACCAAGCTCTGTGCCATTGTCAGCCCAGAAAATTGGATCTACTAGGAAGTAGTTTTTAGTGTTAGCCGGTGCAGTTGGCATTTGTGGTACCATATTAGTCTTACCATCTTTATACCAAGGCTCACCTTTTTCCATAATACCAATTGAAGATTTTCTCCAAGGAGCATATGCGATGTATTTAGCACTTCCTGCTAACATCTCTGAGCTAGTCATCATAGCTAAAGCTTTTTTAGCCATACCATTAGCATCGTTTGGTCCACCTTTAACTTGTACGAAATATTCGTAGTCAAGACCTTGGCCATCCCAAACTTGTTTGATTGGTGCACCTTCTCCAATTTCAGCATTGAAGAATCTACCATTCCAACCAGTAGCCATTACTACTTCACCTGATACTAACAGTTCTGGTGGTTGAGCACCTGCAGACCAAAATACACATCCACCTTTAGGGTCTGTGCATAGTTCTTTGATCTTATTCATTGCTCTTTCAACACCTTTTTCTGTTTCTAAAGCTTTGTAGATTTTTGCTCCGCCTTTACCTGGCTTAATACCATCTGCAGCTAAAGCGATCTCTAAGTTAGTTAAAGCGCTTTTGTAGATAGCTCTTTTTCCAGGAAATTTCTTTGTGTTAAAGAAATCTTTGATAGTCTTTGGAGTACCTTTAACATTATTAGTGTTATAAGCATAATTCCAAGAATATAAAATATTTCCTACAGCACACTTACTAGGCATTGCAGTAAAGAAATCTTTACTTGCTGGAGTTCCATCTGGAGCTGGTGGGAAGTCTTTATCGAAATCAAATTCAACAAATAATCCTTCATCACATCCAGTTATAGTATCCATTGCAAACACGTCGATTATATCCCACGTGATTTTACCAGCTTCTTTTTGTGCTTTTATCTCAGATAATCCACCAGAATAGTCAACCCAGGCAATATTTATGCCAAGTTTTTTAGCTGTAGGATCACCATAACCTAACTTTTGAGACTCAGTATAAGCCCCACCCCATGACACTGCAGTTACTGTTGTTGCAAATGCTGAAGTAGTTAGTGAAAGTACAAAAGAAATAGCTAGTAATACTTTACTTAGTTTTTTCATTTTTCCTCCGTTTAAACGTTTTTTATAAAAATCAATTACAACAAGATAGATAATGAGAGTCAACAGGCCATTTTAGTTAATTTAACAATATATATGTAGTCTATGAAGGATCTAGCGCTCTTGCATCTTCGCTGTTCCAGCCTATCTTAATATCTTTACCAAGCTTTATATCCAAATTCGCTGAACTATTAGGAACTTTTAAGATAAATTGATTATTTCCTAAAAGATTAATTCTAACTCTTGTATGATCTCCGTGATATATGACTTCCTCAATCTTTCCAGAATGTATATTATCCATTTTATCACTTGGATTAATCAAAGCTCTTTCAGGTCTTAAAGAAATTTTAGTTTTTTCACCTTTGCCTTTAACAGAAATAGGGTTTGCAAGTATATCTGTATTAGCTATTTTAACTTTACACTTACCACCCGAAATATCTGAAACCTCACCCACAAAAGTATTATTTTCCCCAATAAACTCGGCGACAAATGAATTCACGGGTTTTTCATAAAGTTCATCCGGACTTGAAAGCTGCTGAACCTTTCCATCATTAAAAACAGCAATACGATTAGACATGGTCAAAGCTTCACTTTGATCATGAGTTACATAAACAACAGTTACCCCAATGTTTTCATGTATGTGTTTGATTTCATATTGCATACTCTCTCTTAAATTTTTATCTAAAGCTCCCAGAGGTTCATCCATTAAAACTAGCTGAGGGTCAAATACTAATGATCTTGCCACAGCAACCCTTTGTTGTTGACCACCTGATAATTGCCCTGGCATCCTTGATGCAAAACCTTGAAGTGAAACCATTGATAACGCCTTATCAATTTTTTTATCTGCCTCATCTTTTGGAATTTTTCTAACTCTTAATGGAAAGGCAAGGTTCTCATAAACTGTCATATGAGGAAATAGCGCATAATTCTGGAACACCATTCCAATACCTCTTTTATGTGGAGGTATACTTGAGATGGCCTTACCATCTAAATATATTTCGCCATTTGTTGGTGTTTCAAATCCTGCCAGCATCATTAAGCAAGTTGTTTTTCCTGAACCTGAGGGTCCTAACATAGTTACAAACTCGCCTTCTTCGATATCTAATTGAAGATCCTTAACGACTAAAACTTTGCCGTCATAGCTTTTATCTACTTTATCGAATTTGACGAAATCTTTTTTAAGAGCCATAATTTTAATCAACTTTTAAACATTTGTAAGAATAAATTTCAACCTTTAATAACTAGCTTTTAACGTGAAGTTCTTTAGACATATTACAAAATAATTCTGCTCCTTGATCTGTAACTCTAATTGCTTCTGATGCTTCAACACCCCATTCACCAAATTGCATAACCGCTATCATGTGAAAACAAATATTAGGCTCCAAAATTGTCATGTCACCTTTATAAATATTTAAAGTATGTTCTCCCCAATCTGGAGGATAACCAATTCCAATCGAATAACCTGTCCTAGATTTTTTTTCTATTCCATATTTATCTAATATTTTCCAAAATGCTTGAGCAACGTGATCTACAGTGTTTCCGGGTTTTGTTGCATCAATTCCAGCTTGAAGTGCCTCAATTGTTTTTTTCATCGTATCAATTTTAAGTTGATCAGGTTTTCCAAGCAAAATAGTTCTGGCCATCGGGGCATGATAACGCTTATATACTCCAGAAAGTTCAACAATTGTAGCCTCACCATCAATAAATTTATCTTGTGTTGCGGTTAGATGTGAAGCAGATGTCCCTTTTCCAGTAGGAAGTAATGTTGCTATACTTGCATATTCTCCGCCAAATTCAGGAGTTCCATAAAACAAAGCTTTTTGAATTTCGCCAACAGCATCACATTGTCTTACCCCAGGGCTTATTACTTCGTAAGCTTTTTTCATTCCAACTTCTGAAATTTTTGCTGCAGACTTCATAAAATTTATTTCAGTATTTGATTTTACTAGACGAGCCCAATTAACTAATCTTTCAGAGTCTTTGATCTTGGCATCGGGTAAACCATCTCTAATTTTCTGATAACAGAATGCCGTAAAATAATGAGCATCCATCTCTAAACCAATAGAGAGCTTATCCCATTTTTTTTTCTTAATTATCTCTACCAAATAATCATAAGGATGCTTAGGCCAAGTGTGAATGTAGTGTTCATCATATACGATTATATTCTCCTTCTTTAAATATGTTTTTAGATAAGCTCCCCCTGCATCTTGATCTCTAACAAAACATAAAGGTTCATCAGCATTGACATGAACTATTGCACATTGTGCATAATAAAAAGACCAAGCATCATAACCTGTTAAGTAATTTATGTTATTTGTATCGTGAGAAATTAATAATTCGATGCCTTTATCTTGCATCATTTTTTGAACTTTTTTTAATCTATTGCTATATTCTTTTTTTGTAAAAAGACTCATTGATCTAAATTAAATAATTTTCCAAAGCCTAGAATATCTTTGTTCATTCCAATACTTTCTAAAGTATCCCAAATTAATGATTGATTGCTTGTAATCACAGGCTTACCTAATTCTTTCTCTAATCTTTCAATTAAATTTAATACTGGTAAAGCTGTACATGAAACAAATAAGGCATCAGCATTTTTAATTTCTATTTGTGATAAAGTTTCCAATAAAAAATTTTGATCTACTTTTCCAATATCATAGTCAGCTGCGATATCTAGATAAGTGTTTGCAACAATGTCAAAACCTTTACTTGAAAAATAATCTATAACCTCATCATTTAATTTTTTACTATAAGGAGTAAATATTGCTATTTTTTTAGTATTCAACTTTTTTAATGCTTTAATAGCAGCAGTGCTTGGTGTTGTAATTTTTGCCTTTGGTTTCGCTTCTTTAACTTTTCTCTCTATAGTATCATGTCCAACAGCTATAGTTCCAGAAGTACATCCGTATACAACACAATCTATATTTTCATCTGGTAAAATATTTTTTGTAACATCCGTAACTTTTTCAGACATTTTAATTAAATTTTCTTTTGATAAAGGATTATAACATTCAATTCTATTGACAAAAAAATCTATATTTTTATCTTTGATTATTTTAATAAAATCTTTTTCAATTACAAAATCTGTAGCTAAGGCAATTAATCCTATTCTAGGATTATATTTTTTTATGAATTGTGGTTGAATTTTATTAGACTTCATTAAAATCGTTTAAAATCTTTAATAATTAGTCTAGTTTAAATAAAGACATTATAAAATAAGATAATTTGTCGGTTGAAAATCTATATAAATAGGATTTAATTTAGTCTTTATAAATTGTTAACAAATAGAGGAATATGATGAGAAAATTAATTATTGCTGCATTTATATTTGTATCAAGTTTTACAACAAATGTTTTTGCAGAAGTAAAAATGGGAATAATTTTAGGATTCACTGGACCTATCGAATCTCTAACTCCTGCTATGGCTGCATCTGCAGAGCTTGCTTTTAAAGAAGCATCTGATTCAGGTTCACTATTAGGTGGAGAAAAAATTTCAGTAGTAAGAGCAGACTCAACTTGTGTTGACTCAGCAGCAGCAACAGCAGCAGCTGAGGGTGTTATTGCACAAGGTGTAGCTGCAATCATGGGTGCTGATTGTTCAGGTGTAACAGGTGCTATCGCATCAAACGTTGCTGTACCAAATGGTGTAGTAATGATTTCACCTTCTGCGACATCTCCAGGATTAACAACTTTAGATGATAAAGGGTATTTCTTTAGAACTGCTCCATCAGATGCTAGAGGTGGACAAATCCTTGCAGATATTACTAAAGATAGAAAAGTAAAAAGCGTAGCTATTACTTATACAAACAACGATTATGGTAAAGGTTTAGCTGATGTTTACAAAGCAGCAGTCGAAGCTCACGGAATAAAAGTAACTACAGTAAATGCTCATGAAGATGGAAAAGCAGATTATTCTTCTGAGGTTGCAACACTAGCTTCAGCAGGTGGTGATGCAGTAGCTGTTATTGGATATCTTGACCAAGGTGGAAAAGGTATTATTCAAGCTTCTTTAGACTCTGGTGCATTTGATAGATTTATTCTGTCAGATGGTATGATCGGCCAATCATTAGTTGATGCATTTGGAAAAGATTTAAGAAAGTCTTTTGGTTCAATGCCTGGGTCAACTGGAAAAGGTGCTGGAGTTTTTGCTGGTGTAGCAAAAGCTGCTGGTATTGATAGTTCTGGTCCATACACTGGTGAGTCATATGATGCAGCTGCTTTAATTGTTTTAGCAATGCAAGCAGGTAATTCAGCTGATAGAGCATCAATTGCAAAAAATGTGATGGATGTTGCTAACGGCCCTGGAACAAAAATTTATCCAGGTGAACTTAAAAAAGGTTTAGATTTATTAGCTAAAGGTAAAAAAGTTGACTACGAAGGTGCAACAGGTGTTACTTTTACTGGCGTCGGTGAAGCTGAAGGTTCTTTCTTAGAGCAAGAAGTTAAAGGCGGAAAATTCAAAACTAAAAAACAAAGATAATTTATCTTAAAATTTAAACCCCTGACATTTTTATGTTGGGGGTTTTTTTAAAAAAATAAATATTTATCAGCCATATATAAAGCCCAAGCAAAAGCTGCACCTAAAATTATATATTTCATTTTTTTTATTTTATTTCTATTTTTTCTGGAAGTATACCTTTTGGTCTATATCTCATTATTAATAACAGGCCTATTCCCATCATCAAAAATCTAAAATATGGGACACTTTCAATTAAATGAACTTTTAAAAAGTGAGTGTCAGCTAAACCAGCTGTTGTTAAATTAACTAAATATAATCCAATAGGTGCGGATTCAATCCATAAAAACCAAACCACAAAACCTCCCAGAATTGCACCAAAATTATTTCCACTGCCACCTACTATGACCATCACCCAAATTAAAAAAGTATATCGCATAGGTCTATAGCTGCCTGGAGTAAATAATCCATCTTGGGTAACCAACATTGCACCTGCAATTCCAACTATAGCTGAACCTAAAACAAAAATTAGTAAATGCTGTTTCACCACATTTTTGCCCATTGCATTTGCTGCCTCTTCGTTATCTCTAATAGCTCTCATCATTCTACCCCATGGAGAATAAAGAGCTTTTTGAGTTAAAATTAATAGAATGATAACTACAATTAAAAACAAACCTGAATAACAAAGTTTTACAAAAATTGATGATCCTTCAATGACAAATTGATTTAAAGCTGATTGTCTCTCAGTCAAATCTGAAATTAAATTCAATTTACTTGAATTAAATTTTTCAACTAAATTTATAAACCAATCTGTTTGTTGTAGATTAACCTCATAAGGTGCAGGGCGCTTTAATCCAATTACATTTTTTACACCTCTGGTTAACCAGTCTTCATGTTTGATAATTGCTATAACAATTTCTGATATTAACAAAGTAGCTATTGCCAGATAGTCCGCCCTTAAACCTAAAGCAACTTTACCAATTACAAATGCTAACCCACCTGCAAACAGAGCACCAATGATCCAAGAAAAAATTATTGGAAGACCAAATCCACCAAGAAATCCCGTTTTTGCAGGATCTACCTCCTCTATTGCTTCAATTCCTGGCTCAGATACAAATCTGATGATTATTATGCCTGCGATTATAATTGTTGCAATGATATAGGTTCGAGCTTTTGATTTTTCATATTTTTTTAATACATGTCTCACGGCTAATACCATCCCTATTATTAGTAAAAGACTTAATAAAATATTAGATCCACCTGCGCTCCATGCCTCTTGAACCGGATCAACTGAGATTAAAACTGCTGCTAAACCACCTAAAGCAGTATATCCCATTATACCAAAGTTAATAAGACCAGCATAACCCCATTGAATATTAGCACCCATTGTCATAACTGCTGAAATCAAACAAAGATTAAAAATTGATAAAGCAATATTCCAAGATTGAAAAATTCCAACAAGAATTATTAATCCCATCATAATAGTATAAGCAGCAATTACATTTAAATTTTTTCTCACAATATTTTCCCTTTAAAAATTCCAGACGGTCGATAGAGCAGCACAATAACAAGAATTGAAAACGACACTGCAAATTTATAATCTGTAGAGAGCAATTGGACTAAACTATTTGGCTCTAAGCCTTCTGGTAACAGGTACATAAAAAATTTCTTGTAAGCATAAGTTAATAGAATTTCTGAAAAAGCAATTACATATCCACCTAAAAATGCACCAAAAGGATTTCCTATACCTCCAACAATAGCCGCAGCAAAAATTGGAAGCATATTATTAAAATAAGTAAATGGTTTAAAACTTTTATCTAAACCATACAATGCCCCACCAATTGTTGCTAAAATACCAGCTATAATCCAAGTTATCATTACAATTTTTTTAGGATCAATTCCAGACAATAATGCTAGATCTTCGTTGTCAGAATAAGCTCTCATGCTTTTTCCGGTTTTAGTTTTATTTAAAAACCAAAAAAGAGTTGAGACTAAAATTAGTGTTACGATAATTGTTATTACCTGAGTTGATTTAATTGCAAGGCCTTCATTAAGACCAGTCATTTCTTTGAACTCACCAGCTTTTATTAAAAATTTCTCTCCATCAAAAAATCTTCTATCTGAAGGGCCAATAATTATTCTAACAACTGCCTGAGTAACAAACATAACTCCAATACTCACCATTGCTAATTGAACAGGAGGACTTTTGGTTACCCTATAATATTTAAAAACAAATTTATCTATTAAAAGCATATAGCCAACCATAAACATTATTGCAAAAGGAATTGCGATAAGAGCGGTTGGAAGAAAGCCAAGGCTCACTCCTAAAGACTGGAGGTACCACGTAAATAAAATTGTCACCATAGTACCAAAAGACATCATGTCTCCTGTAGCAAAATTTGCAAATCTTAGAATTCCATAAATTAAAGTTACGAAAATAGCACCTAGAGCAAGTTGAGATCCATAAGTTATTGCAGGAACAAAAATATAATTTAATAACAATACAATTGCATTTATAAAATCCATACTAACCACCTAAAAATGAACTTCTTACTCTTGGATCGTTAAGTAATTCTTTGCCTGATCCTGAGTAACGGTTTTCTCCTGTAACTAAAACATAACCTCTATCTGAAATACTTAATGCCTGTTTAGCATTTTGTTCTACCATCAATATGGCTACATTAGTTTGTTTTACTTTAACAATATGATCAAATAATTCATCCATTACTATAGGTGATACTCCTGCAGTTGGCTCATCTAACATTAAAACTGATGGTTTAATCATAAGCGCTCTTCCAAGAGCAACCTGTTGTCTTTGCCCTCCTGACAATTCACCAACCAATTGACTTCTTTTTTCTCCTAATATTGGAAATAAATCAAAAATCTCATGAATAATTGAATTGTAGTTATCATTAATTAAGAAAGCTCCCATTTCTAAATTTTCCTCAACAGTCATCCCAGCAAAAACATTTTTAGTTTGAGGAACGAATGAAATTCCTGATTTGACTCTATCTTGTGGTGATAATTTGGTTATATCTGTACCATCAATTATTACTGAGCCAGATTTTAAATTTAATAAGCCCAACATGGCTTTCATGGCAGTTGATTTTCCAGCACCATTAGGACCCAAAATTGAAACAATTTCTCCTTTATCTACATTTACTGTGCATGAACTAATAATATCAGGACCATTTCCATAGCCCCCCGTCATTTTATTTCCCTCAAAAAATGCCATTTTAATTATCTTTTAATTTTGATCCTCTTCCTAAATAACTTTCAATTACCTTTTCATCCCTTTTTGCATCTTCAACTGAACCTTCAAATAATACTGATCCTTCAGCCATAACAATTACTGGATCACATAATCTTCCAATAAAATCCATGTCATGCTCTATCATGCAAAATGTATATCCTTTTTCTTTATTGAGTTTTTCAATAGCTGTACCAAGATCTTTAAGTAACGTTCTATTTACACCCGCTCCTACCTCATCTAATAAAACTAATTTTGCATCAACCATCATTGTTCTTCCAAGTTCTAATAACTTTTTTTGACCCCCAGACAAATTACCTGCTAACTCGTTTCTCAAATGTCCTAAATTCAAAAATTCTATAACTTCTATTGCTTTTTGCTTTATTATATTTTCTTCCTTCATAATCAGATTGGGCTTAAATATTGCGTTCATTAGGTGTTCACCTGATTGATTACCTGGAACCATCATTAAATTTTCTAAAACAGATAAATTTGTAAACTCGTGAGCAATTTGGAAGGTTCTAAGAAGTCCTTTTGAAAATAATTCATAAGCAGGCACGTCAGTAATATTTTCATTATTAAACATTACACTGCCAGCTGAACATTTTAAGTTTCCTGCTATTAAATTAAATAAAGTAGTTTTTCCAGAACCATTAGGACCAATTATTCCAGTTATAGTCCCTTTCTTAACTTTTAAAGAACAGTCTGACACCGCTGCCAATCCACCAAAATATTTTGATAAATTATTAATTTCTAAAATATTTTCTGACATTAATTATTTGTTTAATCTTTTATAAATACTATTTAAAGAATTTATAACAGATTTATAGGCCCCTTTTTTCTTCATTTCTTTAAGGCCTTGCTCATTTAAACCCTTTGGTGTTTGAGATTCTTTCACCAAATATTTCAAATCTTTTTTTGAATTGACGACTGCATCTTCAGATAAAGCTAAAAATAAGTTTGTTATATATTTTTGTGCATCTATTTTTTTTATTCCTTTTTTTACTAACCAACTACTCATCACATTTAAGATTTCATAATAAGACGCCATCATTCCTGATGTTGACCAGAAATTAATTGATAATTTTTCATTTTTAATCTCAATCGTAGATCCAATTTTATTAAAAAAATCTTTTACTTTTTTATTTGGTGGATAAATTGGGACGGGCCCTTTTTTTAAAGATATTGGGGGAAGTGGTATTGCTCTTACAATTTTTGACTTAACTTTAATAATCTTTTTTAGTTCTATTAATGTTATTGTTGAAATAAAACTGATTATCGTTTGATTTTTTTTAAAATTTAAATTTTTTAGTATTTTTTTTCCCACTGTAGGAGTAACTGCTAAGAACACCCAATTAGAATTATTAATTACATCTTGGTTACTTTTTGCAATACTAACCTTGTTAAATCTTTTTTTTAAACTAAGTGCTATTCTTTTATTTCTTGGTGAAATAATAATTTTTTTATATTTTATTTTTGAATTACATATTCCAATAATAACTGAAGAAGCTATTTTTCCTGTCCCAATAAAACCAAGTTTCATAATTTTATAAATTTTACTTATTTAAGATGATAGATTAATTTTTGAAAAATGAACCCCTAATTCTTAATAGTTCTCTGCTTAAATCTTTATTTTCTTTGAAAGGTTTTCTGCCATGTAACCAAAAATAATTATTTGCAACTACCGCTGATCCTACAGGTAATTTAGTTATCACTTTATTCTTACTTTCCTCTAAACAATCAGATAACTTTTGTAAAAAATTACCTTGAGACATATTTTTTGGTTCAGGAAACTGATCAATGTATGATATCTGAGGTTTACCATCTTTATCTTCTGAAAATATCGGATGTTCTACTTTATAGTCTACATTCTTGCTCTTTGGCGAGCCCCATAAAAAATTCTGTTTGCCAACTGGATCATCGAATAGTTCTTCACAATATTCCCAATCATCTAAGTGCAACATTGCTGTTTCTCCACCCTCTACATTTTTTCCTCGATCTTTGTCATTAAAAGCCAATCAGTAATTTCTTTTACATATGTTCCATCAGTGTGAAGATCCATATTAGTATAAGCTTTCCTTAAATATGAGTCACTTTTATCCTCATGCTTAACGTGAAATCTTGCATAATATTTGCCTGCCATAGAATCATGATTAGGCACTCCTATTAAATGTGATATTGCAGTTGATAATTTTACTAAAAAAATATCATCAACATTTGCGTTTTTATTTTCAGGACCAATTATGAAACACCCAAGATTTCTATCTCTTATTATTCTATTCATTACAACACCTAGCCTGTTTTCACTTAGATCATCTAAACTCTTAGCAATTGTAAATCTTGTGAAAGGTTTGTATTCAATGGCTGTTAAATCAAATTTTTTAAATGGAAAAATTAATTTTTCAATAGTCTCGTCTTTAATTTTTATATCAATTATTCTAGGAGATATTTTATTAGTTGATATTTCAAATCCAGATATATTTTCCATAATTTATTTTCCAATTTATATAATACCAAATTATTTTTAAAGTACTAAAAAAAGTTGTTTACTATTCCAATGGAGATGGCTGAAAAAATTGTTGGATATACAAAATTTTTTTTAGTAATAAAGAATATTCCAAGACTTAGTAATATAACAATTAACCTACTTAAATAGCTAGCATCTGTAAGAGCACCTACTGGAAAGATGATTGTTCTAGCGATCAAAGCTGCAAGTGTTGCATAAGCTAAACAATTAAACCATCTAAAAATTTTAGAAGACTCCTTTATTCTTAATGATGAGAGTACACCTAAAAATCTTGAAAGATAAGTTGCTAACGATGTAACGATTATAGATAACAAGACACTAATTGACATTTTTTTCTCCGAATAAATATGCTATTGAGCCACCCACAACCCCGCCTAATATAATAGACCACTCTGGTGAAAAAAAATAAAAAATAGGACCCATAATAGCTCCTAAGGTAACTGACAAAGTAATTTGCAATGTTTTCATTGCTCCTACCATCATGCAAGTGAAATATATTGGATTTAAAATTGCTAAACCCATTAACATATCTTTATTTAAATAATCTGCTATGTAAAAACCTAAAATTGTTGCTAAAACAGATACACTTAAAGTTGCTGAACCAATTCCTATCCAAAAATCAACTCTATCCTTTTTTTCAATTGTCTCATAATTACTTTTCATAATTAACCATGCCGAGACAGCTATAAAATGACATGATAAATAATATTTCCATTTTGGTTGACTATCATCCATCATCAATGGAAATAAAGATACTGCCATTGGGTAAAGTCTTGCATTAACAAACCAAACAGCAAAAAAGATACTAATTAATGATGCTCCAATAAGAATTGACTCTGCCATTACTAATGATCCAGGCAAAGCGTAAATCAATAATGTTGAAAGGACGCTTTCTTGAATATTAAAACCAACATTTTTAAGAAGTGCACCAATTGCAACAAAGCAACATGCCAAAGCAATTGCAGGACTATCAGGCTTAAGGATTGATTTATATCCTTTTAAAAAAAATTCTTTCTTTATCATCTAGCCGCCAAGAAATAAGCGACCCACATCGGGATTATTTAGAAGATCGTCACCCTTGCCAGCAATAGCAGTCTGTCCGGAAACAAGAACATAACCTATATCAGCAAATTCTAATCCCTTTTTGGCATTTTGCTCAACAAGAATGATTGTCTTTTTTTCATTCTCCTGGAGATCTCGTAAAATTTCAAAAACCATATCAATATATCTTGGCTCTAAACCTATTGATGGTTCATCAACTAATAGCACTGACGGCTTCATTACTAGTGCTCTAGAGATTTCTAGTAACCTTCTTTCACCTCCTGAAAGTACTTTTGCAGGCTGATTTCGTCTATTTCTTAATCTTTCATATTTTTCAAAAATTCTCTCAGCTTCTTGATAAGATTCTTCTGTCTTTTCTTTAATAAATCCTCCCATTAATAAATTTTCTTCAACTGTCATATCTGGAAAAACAGAATTATCCTGAAGTATATAGGCAATACCGACAGACTTTAACTTTTCAGCTGGACTTAAATTTGTAATCTCCTTGCCATCAATTTCTATTTGACCTGAAAATATATTTGTAAACCCATAAATTGAATGAAGAATAGTGGATTTACCAGCCCCATTTGGACCTATTAAACATAATGACTGAGCCTTACTTACAAAAAGATCAAAGTTGTGTAATATTTCCATTTTTCCATAACCTGCATTCATATTTTTTATTGTAAGATGAACATTTGAAGGTGATAGTTTTTTTAAATCTTCAGCTACTGGTGCCTTACCTAAAACTTCGTATTGATTAGACATTATTGCGCTCCTAAATAAGCATCTATTACACGCTTATCATTTTTAATCTCTTCAGGTGTACCATTAGCCAACATTTTTCCATGAGCTAAACAAAAAATATCTTCAGCTAATTGCATAATTACCCTCATGTTATGCTCAATTACTAATAATGTTATCCCGAAATCCTGATTTACTTTTATTAATCTGTCTATAATTCCATTTATTAGTGTTGGATTTATTCCTGCAGTTGGTTCATCTAACAAGAGCATTTCGGGCTCATTCATCAAAGCCATTGCTAACTCTAATAATTTTTGCTGGCCAAAAGATAAATCTCCAGCTCTTAATTTTCTTTTTTGGAACAAACCAACAAAGCTTAACAAGTTTTCAGCCTTTTCTGTAAGTTCTTTTGGGATTTTCGAAAAAATCTTCAATAAACTAGAGTCACTTCCTTTATGGCTAATTAG